>JAPLKB010000017.1 GCA_026388275.1 Pseudomonadota bacterium | reverse complement strand
TGGTAAAGAAGATGACCGGCGTGGCAAGAATGCCGATCCAGCTCGAAAAGAGCTGCGTAGCCCCAAGCTGCGGGAGCTTCGGGTTGATAAGCGCCATCAAGCTCGGGTTTTGCGCTGCAAGTCCTGCGGTTATATTATAGAAACCGCCCGCGTGAATAAGAGCCCATATGCCAAGTAAGGTACCTACCACGCAGAACACGAGTCCCTGTAAGGCCATTGCGTACTGGTTACCTACATATCCGCCCAGCACCATGTAAAGCCATGCAATAAAGACCGAGAGGAGCAAGCACCAGAGCGGAGAAAGCCCTGTCATGGCAAACCAGACAGTAGCGCCTGCCTTCAACTGGCCGACCGAATAAAGGAAGAGAAAAATGAGCATTGATGCGGCAATAACAGTCTGAAGGCCTTTCGATTCGAACCTTCGCCCGATTGTTTCAGGGAGCGTGGCTGCGCCGAGCTTTTTAGAAAAATCCCGTGTTTTCAAAGCCCCGAGCCAGATGCAGGGGATAATGCCGATGAGACTCCATATGCCGGCAAACCACATGCCTGAAAAACCCACTGCGTAAACAATGCCGGTACTTCCGCAGAAAGCCCATCCTGAGATGTACGTGGCAGAGAGGGCGGCACCGGTGACAACGGGACCTATATCGCGTTTGCCGACAAGATATTCATCAAAGGTTTTCCATTGCTTCTTTCCTGCAAGGCCGAGGAGCACGGAAAGAAGAAGTAGGATACCAACGGCGAGACTTCCTGCCCAGATCATCTCCGCCGTCGGTGTGGGTATTGGTAAGAACTTCGCTACTTGTGGATTCATTCTTTCCACCCCCTTGTTACAAGATATGTTCCAATAATGGTAAATGCAAAGGCAAAGGCAAAGACTGTGCCCCATACATACCATGAAAACATTAATTCTTGAACTAAATTTGGATCTACCGGTTGCATAAATAACCCTCCTTTCTTTTTTTTAAACCCCTTACTACTTCACCCCCTTTAAAAGTATTTTAATTAAATAAAAAATCGTTTTTACTAAAGAGGTCCGGTAATGTTTGACTGTGAAATATATTAGTTCTGTTCCCCAAAACCTTTTCCCTTGCCTATTATGATAGCCTTATCAATAAAAATGTCAATAAAAAAATGAGCAATGTCACATACGTAGACTTTATAAAAAACATAACTGTATGAATATACTACATATTAAGATTTACAATAGTATACAATATTTTGTATTCGTGTATACAGAATTAAGAAATACAACGATTTTTTAATCTTTTTTATTCTGAAATGAACTTCTCCGCAGCAGAACTGCGAGATATCAGAAGAATGGGGGCATTATTATTCCCCCTCACCCTGCCCTCTCCCGCAAGGGGCGAGGGAATGTAGTTGCCCCGAAGTAGAGCTGCAAGGCATCTATTGATACTAATTCGGATTCATTCATAGCACGAGGCAACAAAGTTATGTGATTGAAGGCAAATTGGTATGATTGAATCCCTGGGCGGTTTAAAGACGTACCGATACTACCTTTGAAATACCTTCCTCTTCCATTGTGATACCGTAGATTGTATTTGAGAACTCCATGGTGATTCTGTTGTGGGTAATAAGGACTATCTGGGTCTTGCTGCTGATAATCTTGATAATTTCCATCAAAGACATAATGTTCGCATCATCAAGAGGCGCATCTATTTCATCCATAAGCGATAATGGCGAAGGTTTTGTATCCATAAGTGCAAGGAGTAATGAAAGAGAAATAAGGGTCTTTTCGCCTCCGGAAAGAAGCTCCATTCTTGTAGTTTTTTTCCCCGGCGGCTGCACAAACATATCAACCCCGGCGATGTCATGGTTGAAAGAGAGATATCCGTTGCCTCCCTTAAATAGCATGAAAGTGAATTTTTTAAAAGCATCATTCACTGTTTCAAATGTCTCAAAAAATATCTCCTTGGAGAGGCTGTCAATTTTCAATATTGTTTTCTTAAGAGAGTCCATGGCATTTTTTAAATCTTCTTTCTGATTTTCAAGAAATACCGCCCTTTCCTTCAATTCACTGTATTCTTTCTCGGCACGGAAATTCACTTCCCCAAGGTCCGATAATCCCTCGATAATCTTTTCCCTTTCGTTCTCCAGGTCCCTGCCTGCAGGAATATTAATTTCTTCAGGGTTTGTGATCCCGTATGCGTTGATGAGTCTTTCGACAACAGTATCAAGCTTTTCAATGAAAACAGCAATCTCAGTCTCTATATTTTCTTTTCTGCTCCTCACTCTTTCCATGTCTTTTTCGATTGCATCGATGTTTTCCTGAAAATTATGCCTTTCCATATGAAGGGTGCCCGAGGTCTCCTTCAATTCTTCATATCTGCCGATATCTTTCTCGCACATTACCTTCAGTTTCCCGTAATCTTTTTCCAATTCTTCTTTCTTGATTAAACATCCGTTGATGTCCTTCTTTATATTCTCTGCCTTCTCATTCTTTCTGTATATCTCTTCAAGGGAATACCTTATCAGTCCTTCCTTTCTCTCTATGTCTTCATGGGCAGACTTTATACGGCCTCTTTTTCTTTCCATATCTATAGTAATTTCGTGCCAGTCCGACGAAGCGGCCTCGTATGCTTTCTTTTTGTCTTCATATATTTTTTTAAGGGATCCTATCTTTTCTTCAATACCTTCCTTTTCTCTGTCATACGTCTCCTTTTCTTCGAGCAAACCGGCAATGGCATGCATCGGTGTTTCCTCAAAAATATCAATCTCGGAATCAAGCTCAACAAGTCTTTCCCTTGCTGTTTTTATCTCTGTTTCTGTTATTGCCATTTCTTTTTCGGTCTTTTTTATCTCATCTTCTTTTGCTTCAGCATTTCTCTTTGCCTGTTTATATGTCTTATCGCAGTTATAGAATTCATCCTCCACACCCTTTATCATTGAGATGAACCGGTCAATATCCATTTGTATTGCCTTTAATTCATTCTGGATCCTTTTCATCTCTCTGAACTGTTTTATGTCGATTCTCTTTTCAGCCCTTTCCTGTAGGATAAAACCTCTTGAGTCGACAAGAACATCTTCATTGATAAATATACCCTCTTCCCCTTCTTCGATCCTTGCAAGTCCTTCTTCTATGCCGGAGATCCATTTAACATGTATATCCACTTCCTCTCCATTAAAGGTAAATACACCCTTCTCCGGAAAAAAGATAAAATTTTCATCATATTTCATTGCTGTTGCTGCAATTGCATCCGTATCTCCATCCGTGAGAACATGATACCCCATTTCCCTGGAAAAAAATCTCTCAAGGGGCTTCTCTTTACCCTCATCTGCCTTAATCATATCAATCAATTTTTTTGTATTGGGAAGTTTTTCAGGCACATCTTCCCGAAAACTGTTCATCTGTCTTAGGAACTCCTCTTTTCCCTTTTTCTCAGCCTTTAATGTTTCCAAATCTCTTTTTTTATTGCCGATTTCGCTGTTGAGATGTTCCCTTTTCGTAAATGCATCATTCCTTTCGGACATAAGCAATGTCATTTGGTGCTTCTGGCTTTCCAACATTGATATATTCGCCCTTTGTTTTGACTCCAGAGCACCCATTCTTTCTTTAAACCGTTGACGCTCTTCAGCTTTTTTCTGCTTCCTTCTCTCTATGTCTTTTGCCGCCCTTTCTATCTCTGATATCCGGTTATTTATATCCGACATACTGCTCATGACAACAAAGAGTTTAACCCTCTCTTCCTCCATAGTTTTCTCAAGATCTTCTGTGCCGGTTTTTAATCCTTCCATAACTGTCTTCAGTCGGCCTGCTTCCGTTTCTCCTTCGTTCAGCAAAGCATTTAGTGTTCCCTGCTCTTTTCTTAGTATTTCTATTGATTCTCTGTTTTGTGTAATCTCTTCCTCTAATTTTTCATTCCCTTTTATCAATTCTTCCAATTCTTTCTCAAACCTTTTTTCTTCTTCGCCAATATAGTCGATTTCAAGGAGCCTGTTCTCCATATCCTTTTCTTTTCCTTTAATATCGACTTCAAGTTGTCTTGTTACGGTTTCTGTCAGGGAAAATTCTTCTTCTTTAGCCGCAAGCTCTCTTTTTAGTTTGTTTTTTTCCTCCTCCTTTGCCGCAGCCTCTGTGTCAAGGCTCTCCCTTTTTTCCTTTGCTTTGTTTATCTTTTTTGTAAGTTTTTTATAGCCGTCTATCAATATCAATGAATCTATCTCAGCCTGCTGATCAGCAAAGGATTTGTATATCTTCCACCTGTCCCATTCAGTCTCAGCTTTTTCGAGCGAACGCACTACCTCGCTGTATATATCTTCCACCCTTTCCAGGTTCGCCTTAACCTCTTCCATCCTTACGATGGCTTCCCTTTTTTTCTCTTCAAAACGGGTGATGCCGCTTGTCTCTTCGATAACGACCCTTCTCTCATGAGGTTTCATCTGAATGAAAGATTCAATCTTCCCCTGTTCAACGATTGCATAGGCGTTGAGACCTATGCCGCTTCCGAGGAAAAAATCCTGGATATCCTTTAATCTTACGAGTGTTCCGTTTAAGTAATATTCGTTCAAACCGTCCCGGTATATCCTTCTTTTTACAATAAAATCCTTGTTGCCGTCGGAAAGTTCAATGGCAACTTCTGCAATGTTAACAGGCCGCTTTCCGTCGCTTCCATGGAAGATAACATCGCCCATATCTTTTACGCGTAAGGATTTTGTGCCCCTTTCCCCGGACGCCCAGACGATTGCATCAACGATATTACTCTTCCCACAACCATTTGGGCCCACAATAGACGAGATACCGTGGTCAAAATGAAATACTGTTCTGTTCAGGAAGGATTTGAAACCAAATAGTTCAAGACCCGTCAGCCTCATAACAAAAGACTCCGGGGATTAGTGGGATTATACAGGAAAAACAGCATTAATTTATTATAAGCTCTCTTTATTTTTGACTTTTTAATTCTTATTTCTATTGTTCTTTTATAAATTTGATCGCTCTTTCTATCCTTTGCTCTACACTTTCTTTTCCAAGGATGGCAATAACCTCAAATATTCCAGGGCTTACTGTTTTTCCTGAAAGCGCAACCCGTATCGGCTGAATAATATCTACAATTTTTTTGTTGAATGTCTGTACCATGCCTTCAATAAGCTTCTTTTGTTCGTTCTCATCAGTAAAGGCAAAACTTTTAATACCGGACAAAAAAGAATCAAGAATAGGCATCGTATTAATATTAAGAAATTTTTCCCTTGCCTTTTCATCATATTCAAAATCATCGGTAAAGAAAAATCTGGCCATCAAAGCCATTTCTTTCATGGTCTTTGCCCTTTCCTTGAGGTTTTTCACAACAGGGATAAGCATGTTTCTCTCTTTTTGATCCATTTTTATCCCGATTTCTTCCAGAAACGGGATTAGTCGATCTGCAATGGTTTGCTCAGGTAGTGTTTTCAGATAATGGCTGTTAAGCCACAAAAGTTTATCTATGTCAAATATTGCAGGTGATTTGCCTACATGTTCCAGGGTAAAGTTTTCTATCAGTTCTTCCCTGGAAAAGACCTCCTGGTCTCCATGTGCCCATCCGAGCCTGGACAGGTAATTCAAAAGTGCTTCGGACAGGAAACCATCGTTTTTATATTCAAGAAGGGAAACTGCACCGTGTCTTTTGCTTAGACGAGCCTTGTCTTTTCCATGGATCAGCGGTACATGGGCAAACATGGGTGGCTTATATCCCAGCGCCTCATATATAATTATCTGGCGCGGGGTATTATTTATGTGGTCATCACCCCTGATGATATGGGTAAGACCCATTAATGCATCATCAACGACAACAGTAAAATTATAAGTCGGAGTGTTATCGCTCCTGAATATTATGAGGTCATCAAGTTCTTCACATTTGAAGGTAATGTTGCCCCTTACAATATCGTCGAAGCTTACCTCGCCTGAAAGCGGTGTTTTGAACCTGATCACGTAGGGTTTGTCTCCTGGTTGATCTTTGAGCTCCCTGCATGTCCTGTCGTAGGCAGGTTTTCTTCCTTCTTTAAGGGCTATTTTTCTTTTTTCCTCGAGCATTTCAGCACTGCAATAGCATTTGTACGCATGGCCTTCCTCAAGCAGCCTATAGGCATGTTCCTTGTATATATCCATACGGTCCTTCTGGAAATATGGTCCTTCATCCCAGTTTATGCCAAGCCAGGCAAGACCGCCCAGAATGTCTTCAACATACTTTTCCTGTGACCTTTCCACATCAGTATCTTCTATCCTCAGGGTGTATATACCGCTATTATGTTTTGCAAAAAGATAATTAAACAGGGCTGTTCTCGCACCCCCGATATGAAGATACCCCGTAGGACTTGGTGCAAATCTCGTTTTAACTGTCAAGTTACCTCCTGAAATAAATTCAGCATTTGGCTCATGATTAAATATTTTTTAAGTATCAGAGCAAAGTATATGGATCGTAGATTATAAAGAAAAAATGTTTGTTCATCAATGTATTTTTAACAATACCGTACAGCCCAATGTATACTGAATGCTTACTAATAACAATTACTTATTTAAATTCATTTGTAAATATGGTATACTATCGGATAATTAAGGAAAAAGTACTGGAGGCAAAATGTTCGAGATAGGAGAAGTGGCTGTATATCCTGGCCATGGTGTCGCAAAAATAGAGTCAATTGAGGACAGAGAGTTTTCAGGCGGCATGAAGCAGTCCTTTTATGTCATGAGAATTCTCGATACGGACATGACGATCATGGTTCCCGTGGATGGAACAAACAGCGCCGGACTGAGGTGCGTAATAGACTCATGCGAGGTGAAAAGGGTTTACGAAATATTGAAAGACAGAAACGTGGCGCATGATAATGCCCCCTGGAACAGAAGGTACAAAGAATATATGGAAAAGATTAAAAGCGGCTCCATATTCGAGGTCGCAATGGTATTAAGGGAGCTTTACAGTCTTCGAGTCTGGAAGGAACTTTCTTTCGGAGAGAAGAAGATGTTTGAAATAGCAAGGAACTTAATAAAAAAAGAACTCTCCGTCGCATTAGAGAAAGAAGAAGAGAAAATTGAAGAAGAGATAGAAGGTATATTCTTAAAGAACTACAAGGACTAAATATTGTGGATATAATCATCCAGGTTTTAATGGTTGCAGTTACTACAACCACAGGATATCTAATCATAAAAGAGATTTTTTCAAACGGTTTCCTGGGACTCTTCGGGGCCATAGGAGGTCTTGCTCTTGGCTACACAATCCTTAAGCTTGAAAACAAACTGAAAGACGTACATCTTAAAACGATCTTTGGGAGTTTGATAGGTGCTACATTAAGCCTTTTTGTTACAAATCTCTTCATTTCGAAAATTCTTTTGGCTCTTGCCCTTATTAAGGATAGACCCATAAACCTGCCCATATATATCTATATCCTCCTCTATTTCGTCATGGGTTATCTCGGTTTCAGGATAGGAGAACAAAAGAGCCAAACAATTGACCTTTCAAAACTTCCGCTCCTTGATAAGATGGAGGAAACCGAGGATGCCAAAATTCTCGATACAAGCACGATCATAGACGGGAGAATCGCCGATATATGCGAGACAGGGTTTATTGAGGGTACGTTTATTATCCCCCAGTTTGTATTATACGAACTTCAACACATTGCAGATCATCAGGACCCCATAAAGAGAACAAGGGGGCGCAGGGGGCTTGACATTCTTCACAGGATGCAAAAACAGGCCTATGTGAAAGTAAAAATTGTTGACTACGAATTCCCAAAACTTAAAGATGTGGACACAAAACTTATTGCCCTTGCGAAAAAACTTGATGGAAAGATTGTGACTAATGATTACAACCTCAACAAAGTAGCTGAATTACAGGGCGTTGAGGTGCTTAACCTGAATCAGTTGGCGACTGCGTTGAAGCCAGCAATACTGCCGGGCGAACAGATGAACACGAAGATACTTAAAGAAGGAAAGGAATTCGGTCAGGGCATCGGATATCTTGACGACGGTACCATGGTGGTTGTTGACGATGCAAAAAAACTCCTCGGCAAGGCTGTTGATGTAGTTGTAACAAGTGTATTGCAGACCACTTCTGGAAGAATGATATTTGCAAAGCTGAAAGGGCAGGCTGAAAAGGAATTTTATTTTCCCGATGAGTATAAAATAGAAGAACAAGTGAGATAAAATATGAGGACCATTGCTATTATACTGGCAGGCGGTACCGGTAAAAGGATGGGTACATCCATAAATAAACAATTTTTACTCCTCGACAATAAACCTATTATTGTTCATACATTACAGGTTTTTGACGAGTGCAGGCAAATAGACGGCATCTATCTCGTAGTAAATCAGAAGGACCTGCCTGTTATGCAGGAAGATATTCTTGAGACTTACAAGTTTAACAAAATTATGAAGCTTGTTATAGGTGGACGCCTGCGGCAGGATTCTGTAAAAAACGGGCTTGAAGCAATAGAGCATCCCTGCGATAACGTGATAATTCATGATGGAGCAAGGCCTTTCGTTTCGCCTGCCTTTATTGAAAAAGGCATTTTTCTAATGGAAATGTTTGATGCAATAATCCCGGCCCTGCCCGTTAAGGATACGATAAAAGTAGTATCAAAGGAAGGATTTGTTGTAAAAACCCTGGAAAGGGACTCACTTTGGCATGTACAAACTCCTCAGACTTTTAAATACGATATGATAATGAAGGCATACAGAGAAGGCATAACAAAAAAACTTTACGGGTATGATGATGCTACCTTCTTAGAAAACATGGGTAAAAAAGTAAAGGTAGTTGAAGGCTCTCCTTACAATATAAAAATTACAACCCCCGAAGACTTAACCATTGCAAGAGGCATGCTTTCCCAGCTAAAAGGCACTATATGAGGGTTGGCATCGGCTATGACGTTCACGCCCTTGTCGATGGGAGAAAACTCTTTCTTGGCGGGATAGAAATACCGTTTCATAAAGGGCTTCTTGGCCATTCGGATGGCGATGTTCTTCTCCATGCCATCTGTGATGCGCTTCTGGGCGCTATCTCGGAAGGCGATATAGGCATACACTTCCCTGATTCCGATGAAAGTATAAAAGGTATTGAAAGTATTAACATACTTTCGTATGTGGCAGAACTCTTGAAAAAAAAGGAGTTCATGGTCGTAAATATAGATGCTGTTGTAGTTGCTGAAGAACCGAAAATATATCCTCACAGAATGGCAATATGCGAAAAAATAGCCAGCATCCTTAACATAGAAACAGGACAGGTAAGCATAAAGGGAAAAAGTACTGAAGGCCTTGGTTTTACCGGAAGGAAGGAGGGTATAGCAGCCTATGCAGTATCCCTGGTTGAAGATAAGTAACAGAGGTAATATGCAAAATGGTTAAAGTAAGATTTGCACCAAGCCCGACAGGGTATTTACACATCGGCAATACAAGAACGTTACTAATAAATTATCTTTTCTCAAGAGCGAACAAGGGAAGTCTTGTTCTCCGTATTGAAGATACGGATATAGAAAGGTCCGACGCAAGATATGAAGCGTCTATAATAGAAGATTTGCATTGGCTCGGCATAGCATGTGATGAAGGGCCTATCCGTCAGTCTGACAGGCTTAACATATACCTGGATTATGCAAAAATACTTCTCGAAAAAAATGCCGCATACAAATGTTTCTGTACTATAAAAGACCTTGAGCAAATGAGGGAAAACTCGCTCAAGAAAGGCGAACCCCCAAAATACAACGGGACATGCAGACACCTTTCTCCTGACATGGTAAAGTCGATGGAGCAGGAAGGAAGACCTTATGTGGTAAGATTCAAATCTCTTGAAAAACAGATTATTTTTATTGACGATATACATGGAAGAATTGATTTTCCACGTGATCATGTGGATGATTTTATACTGCTTAAGCAGGAACATACGCCTTCTTATAATTTTGCTGCAACAGTGGATGATATGCTTATGGGCATCACCCATGTTATCAGAGGGGCTGACCATATATCAAACACGCCCAAACAGATAATGCTCTTTGAGGTGTTGGGTCATGAACCGCCACAATATGCACACCACTCATTGCTTACAGGCGACGATAAAAAACCTTTGAGCAAAAGACATGGGGTTACCAACATCAGGGAGTTCCGGAATACAGGAATACTGCCGACGGCTTTAATGAATTATGTCGGCATTATCGGGAGGAATGTAAAAAAAGAGCTTATGGATATGGAAGAGCTTGTTGAAACATTTTCGCTCAATTCCCTGTCCTCATCCGATTCTGTTTTTGATATGGATAAACTCCTGTGGTTTAACAAGGAGTACATTAGAAATACTTCTGCAGAGCTTCTCCTTAAAGATACAGGGCTTCCCCCTGATTTAAAGGAAAAAGTACTGCTTTTAAGAGAAAATGCAAGAACATTAAATGAAATTAAAGATTTGCTAAACATTTTTGACGGATCTGATATTGACGAGGAAGGCATTGCCTATTTGAAAGCACAAAAAGATATTCATGCAATTATAGAAGCGATAGATGCAGTATTTAAAAGTGATAGAAGTATTACCTTTGAAAGATTAATACACGAACTTCAAGACACAACAAACATTAAAAAAAGAGATATGTTTATGGCACTGAGGATAATCTTTACGGGCAGAAAAAGTGGGCCTCCGCTGGGAGAGATATTTCATTTGATTCCGAAAGAAACTATAATAAAAAGGATAAACAGCTCCATCAGTCTGATTCCGTGAGAATGAGATGTTCATAAAAACGTTTTATACCTCAATAAAGAATATTTTTCGTAATCTTTCTCTAAAAACACAGCTTCTTTTGATACTCTTTTTTTTACTTGCCGTTTCAATAAGCTCTCTAACAATTATATATTCAAGAACAGAGGAAATGCTTTTAGATAAAGTAACTGAAAACATCGACGACATTACAAAGGCTATTCAGATAAGTGTGGAAGAGCTGACATATAAAGGCAGCAGCACAGAAAGGCTAAAAAGCTATGTTGACATGTTAAACAAAAAGGGGATCAAAGAAATATCTATTTTAAGTGATAATTCCGAGGTAATTGCCAGCTCCGATCCAAAAAAGATTGGCACCAAGGAAAAACTGAGTGAAAAAAAGACAGTCAAAAAAAAGAATCTGATGATTACCGCCCGGCTTGGTGAGGATAGTAAAAAAGACACCCAGCGGCTTTATAATGTAATTATGCCCGTATCCATAAAAGGACAAAACATAGGGTATATACACATTAACATGGTACTGGATGATTACAGGCTCCTCCAGCGAAAAAACCATCTTACAAGGGTCCTGAGCATGATCTTTGCTTTCGGTATCGGCATTATCTTCAGCCTCCTTATCGCAGAAAAATATACCGAACCGATAAAAAGGATTGCCGAGGCAAGCAAACGGATAGCAGAAGGAGAATTGGTAAATATACAGGACATGAACCGTAAAGATGAAATCGGGGTACTTGTAAAAAGTTTTAATGATATGGTTGATAAGTTGGGGGAAAGGAAGGAGCTGGAAGAAAAACTGAAAAAGACAGAACAACTGTCCATGATAGGTCAACTTTCATCAGGAATAGCTCATGAAATCAGAAATCCCTTAAATTTTATGTCATTATCGGTGGGACATATTAAAGAGAGGATCGAGGAGGAAAATATTCAGGGCAAGGAAGACCTCGTAAAGCTCCTGGATAATGTAACAAATGAGATATACAGGGTTAACGGTCTCATCCATAACTTTCTTTTTCTTGGAAAACCAATAACATTGAACAAGGAATGGATATTGCCAAAAACACTCATCAATGAAGCGCTCCACATTTTGAAAGACAAGATCAGAAACGGTATTGATATAAATGTTGTACCTGAGGGCGATGGACAACCCATGTATTGCGACAGGGAATATATGAGGCTCTGCATTATAAACCTGTTGCTGAACGCTGTTCAGGCCATTGAGGATAAAGGAGCTGTTGTTGTAGAATTCGGCAAGGAAGATACCTTCTATTTTATCAGCGTAACAGACAATGGAAAAGGCATAGATTCTGAAGACATTGAAAAAATCTTCGAGGCTTATTATTCCACAAAGAAACTCGGTATCGGTCTGGGACTTGCCGTTACAAGGAGATTTATCGAAGAACACGAAGGGATCGTATCTATAGAAAGCGAAATAGGCAAAGGAACGAAAATGAAAATCAGGATACCTGTTTATGAAGTATGATAAAGGCAGTATTTTTGTAATCGAAGATGACAATAACCAACGGGATATCATAAAAACTATCCTTATGAAGGAAGGTTTCTATGTTGAAGACGCAGATTGTGGGAAAAAAGCAATTGAACTTTTAAAAAACAGCTCTTTCGATATAGTACTGACCGATTTGAGACTTCCCGATATAGACGGCACAGAAGTGATTAAAGAAGTGAAAACATTTAACAAAATATGTCATGTCATCGTTATCACTGCTTATGGTTCCATACCATCTGCAATTGAAGCGACAAAGCTCGGCGCTTTTTACTATCTTGAAAAACCCTTTGAAAAAGATCAACTACTTCTCGTGATAAACAATGCAATGAATCAGTCAAGGCTCATGAAAGACAATATTATGCTGAAGGATCAGCTCGTTGACAGATTCACCCTGGACAATATCGTCGGCATTCACGGCAGGATGGGAGAGCTTTTTAAGATAGTGCGAAAGGTTGCCCCTACAAATTCTACTGTTTTGATATACGGGGAAAGCGGGACAGGAAAGGAGCTTTTTGCGAAAAGTATTCATTATAACAGCCCAAGAAAAAATAAACCTTTTTTTGCGATAAACTGCGCTGCCATACCTGAAACTTTGCTTGAAAGCGAGCTCTTCGGCTATGAGAAAGGCGCCTTTACCGGTGCTCTAGCACGTCGTATTGGCCTATTTGAGCAGGCAAACGGGAGTAGCCTTTTCCTTGATGAAATTGGTGACCTTACCTTAAGCACCCAGGCAAAATTATTGAGGGCAATCCAGGAAAGGGAAATACGTAGAATCGGCGGGAAAGAAAACATAAAGCTTGACGTAAGAATAGTCGCAGCAACAAACAAGAAACTCGAAGAAGAAATTTCAAAAGGGAGATTTCGTGAAGATTTGTATTACAGGCTAAATGTGATTGCCTTTTCTATTCCTCCGCTCAGGGAAAGAGTAACGGATATCCCGCTTCTTGTTGAACATTTTTTAAAGCAATTATATGAAGCACATGGAAAGAAAAAGGTTATTGCAAATGAGGCGTTAGACCTTCTTATGAAATATGCCTGGCCCGGTAATGTAAGACAACTTCAATCCGTTGTTGAACGGGCTTATATCATGTGCGAAGAAGAAATTATTGGCATAGAGTATATGCCCGAAGAGGTTAAAAATGAAAACGGGAAAGACCTTGCAAAACATATAAATATTCCGGATGAAGGTGTAAACTTCGAAGAAATAGAAAAAGAATTTATAAAAAAAGCATTTTTCAAAGCGGACGGAAAAATTTCGCTGGCAGCAAAGCTTCTCAATATGCCATATGATAAATTGTGGTTCAAGGTGAAAAAATTGAAAGAAAAGGGTGACATTCTTGATATCACGAACAAGTAATATGATATTTCGTGAAACCACGAAAATATGAGCCTCCTTTTATTAGCCGATATTTAAAATATCCTGTTTTTTCAATGTCTTTGTTCTATGGCACAGCATATGCAACACTATAGAACATGAAGTTAAAAAATAAAAAGGAGGTGAAAATATTATGAAGAAAGCATTAATGTTAGTTCTCGCATTGGTAATCAGCGTTGCATTCGTGTCAATGGGTTTTGCAGCAGAGAAGGCAGCAGCTCCTGCACCTGAGAAGGCAGCAGCAGTAGCACCTGAGAAAGCAGCAGCTCCTGAGAAAGCAGCAGAGGCAAAGAAACCTGCTAAAGTAAAGAAAGCAAAAAAGAAAGCAGAGAAGAAAGAAGAGAAGAAAGAAGCTCCGGCACCTGAGAAGGCACCGGCACCAGCAAAGTAACAATAAAACATGATAATAAAAAGAGGGTGGAGTTATCCACCCTCTTTTTTTATGTCTTATACCAATTCGCCTTCAATCATATAACTTCGTTGGCTTCGTTCGGGTACCAGCTTGCCGCCTTGATTGCCCCACACGATGCTGTAGGGTAAGTCATTACATCTTCGATTTGAAAATAGAAATATATGGCCTATAAGTCTTATCTGTCCTATGTCTTCTAAATATTCATCGGGTCTGCTTCAATATGCACACCGGGCAAACCATAGATGGATAAAAGGGCTTTCTGCAAGAGCATTTCATCACCTTTCAGGATCAACTTCCATTTGTAAAAACCTTTCCTCTTTTCTTTCATAGGACCTGTTACGTGTTCGATTAACCCTTCCTGTTCAAGGATATTGTTTATCTTATCAAGTATTCTCAAGCCTGTTTTTTCCTCTTTTTTCTCAACATCTATCAAAAAAAATCTCACATAGGGCGGAAATTCAGCAGCTTTTCTTTTCTTCAATTCTTCAGTATAGAATTTTTCCAAACCAAAAAAACGTGCAGGATTAACAGCAAGCTTTTTGTCCATGAAAAAGTAAATCTCTTCAGGCTTCAATATGTCCAATAAGTTCATAAAAATCTGGAACATCTTCTCCTCTGACCTGTATCCGGCCATCCTGACCAGCTCTTCCCATCCGACAAAAATCAGTTTATTTGTATGCATACCGTATATCTTGGATAGAGACTGGGTTCCTACAAGAATTAATCTGCGGCTATCCGAAATGTCGGACATTGTTTTTCTAAATTTTTTAATAGTTTCCGCAGTGATGTTTACAATATGAGAGTCCTGAAAAAGTGTCTTAAGCTTTTCCTCAATATATTCCGTACCAATATTGTAGGGGCGGATAAGATTGCTGCCGCAATAAACACACTTATCTTCATACGTAAAGCTTTTGTTGCAGTTGCCGCAGACAAGCACACTATCTTGTTTATTTAGGCCCAATAACCCTTCGCAAAAAGGGCATAAAAATGTCCTTTTGCATTCGAGGCACTGGATGTGAGATATGTAGCCTCTTCTCGGTGTAAATACAGCAATGTTTTCATTCTGTTGCACCGCTCCTTTTATAACAGCCACGAGTTTATCCGGCAAATCAGCTTGTGCGGCAAGGCTTTTATCCATCAAAACTACCGAGTACTTCCTGTCTATCTGCTGCTCTTTTCCAATAACAGTGAATCTCCCTTCTTCTCCATATTTAAACATTTCCATAGATGGTGAAGCACTTCCGAAAACAATGGGGATATGCTCTGATTCAGCCAATCTCAAGGCTAACATGTTCGCATTAAAATTAAATCCTTCTTCATTTCTGTATTCATCTTCCTCTTGTCTCTCAACAATGATAAGGGAAAGGTTCAGTATCGGCAAAAATATGCAGCTCTTGTTGCCGAGGATCAAAAAACCCTTTTCGTTTCTCGCTTTAAAGTACGCATCCATCCTTGTTTTGGTTTTAATAGCCGACCCATACCAGATTACATTATTTTTAAACTTCTCAATAAAAGCCTTGTGATAAAACACTCCTGCCGAATTGTAATCAGGAAGCAGCATAAGAACGTTTTTCCCTTCACTTATATATTCGGATATACATTTCATATAATATGCAATGCGGCTTTCTATATCCCCAATATATAACTTTTTTTCGAAAGCTCCATCTCCCCCGTATGTCTTCCGGGATGGGGCAAAGATTTTACCGGTAAAACTATCCCGGAATTCTATTAAACCGTTTTGAAAAGACTGAATAATTGCATCTTTTCCAGGATTTTTATACGCTTTTTTCAAGGGAACTCCCTCTAATGCTGATGTGCACGACTCCAGACTCCTGATGGAAATGTAGTTTTCAATCTTAAGCGTTTGCGGGAGGACAAATTTAAGCACCATACCGATAGGCGTTACATAATAACGGGAAGCCCATTCACACAAACGGATAATCTTGTCGTCAATTAAGGGGAATATGTCTATTATGTCACTGATGGCTTTCAGGCCTGCATCATCTTTTTCTTCAATATCGACAATAAAACCTGTTAATGTCCTGTTGTGAAAGGGGACGGCAACCCTTGAAAATGGTTTTATAAAGGACTCCCACTTTTCCGGCACCGAATATGAAAATGTTTTAGCTATTGGTATAGATAACGCAACATGAACAATCATGAAGAAAGCAAAAAATCATTATAATCGAGGCTTTTGAGATATTTTATATGTGATATTTTTTCTCCGAGAAAGCGGCCGCCTATTTCCTTAAACGTATCAGGGGAGTCAGTTACAAAATAATCACATCCCCCTTTCCCTGTGTCATTGACAATATTGTTTGTTTCAAGGGTATGCATCACTTCTTTGGCGGTTTCACATCCGGTATTTATAATATTTACGTCCTTACCCATAACTTTTTTAATAACATGCTCCAAGATAGGGTAGTGTGTGCAACCCATGACCAGCACGTCAACCCCTGAATGCTGAAAATTTTCCAGATACTTCTCTGCCATAAGGAAGGCAACACCATCATTTTCAAGCCCTTCTTCAACAATTGGAACAAAAAGAGGACATGATTTTGCCAGCACCTCTATCTCGGGATCGATCTTCTTTATAGCCTTTTCATAGGCCATGCTGTTTATTGTGGCTTTTGTACCAATAATGCCTACCTTTTTTGTTTTTGTGCAACGCACCGCTTCTGCCGCTGCCGGGGAAATAACACCCAGAACAGGGATAGGCAACTTTCTTTTGAGAATGTCCAGCGCCAGGGCAGAGGACGTGTTGCAGGCAATCACAAGGACTTTTATCCCTTTTGTGAGTAAAAATATTGCACTTTCAAGGGCATACTTTGTGATGGTTTGCGGAGATTTATTGCCGTAAGGAAGCCTTGCCGAGTCGCCAAGGTACAGGATGTGTTCTGAGGGCAGCAGCTCCTTTACCTCCTTTAGTACAGTAAGCCCCCCTATGCCCGAATCAAACATACCGATTGAAAGCGTTTTCATGGGAAAAGATTATTTTAGATACAGGGAAATGTCAAGCTAATAAGGTCTTCGGAGTTTCCTGAGTTTTTCACAAAATATTTTGGATCAGGAATATTAGCATAAAGCTAATCGTGGGCTTCCGTCCAATTCCTGCCCTTGCCAAGAGATACCTTCAGAGGTACAGCAAGGTTGATCACATGCTCCATTTCATGCCTTACAATCCTCTCCATATCAACAAACTCATCCTGCTTCACTTCAAAGACAAGCTCATCGTGAATCTGCATAATGAGTCTTGAGGCAAGCCTGTTTTCCCTGATCCTTCTGTGAATACTCACCATCGCCATTTTGATGATATCTGCTGCCGTACCCTGGATAGGCGTATTCATGGCAGTTCTTTCGCCGAGCTGCCGTACTGCTGCATCACGATTATTGATCTCCGGTATGTAACGGACCCTTCCAAAGAGCGTCCTTACAAAACCCCTGATGCGAGTTTCTTCCAGTACTGACTCAATATAGGCTTTTACGCCTTTATATTTTATAAAGTACTCATCTATATAATTCTGGGCATCTCTTTGCGAAACACCGAGTTCTTTCGAAAGTCCGTAGCCGCTCATGCCGTAGATTATGCCGAAGTTTATCACCTTCGCAACTCTTCTCATCTCCTGCGTAACATCGCCTGCCTGTACCCCAAAGACCTCCCGTGCCACATTTGTATGGATATCTTCATCCTTTAAAAAGGCATCTGTAAGAAGCTCATCTTTCGAAATATGGGCAAGAACCCGGAGTTCTATCTGCGAATAATCCGAAGAAAGGAGTAAAAAACCTTCTTCCGTTACAAAGGCCTCACGTATTCTCCTTCCTTCTTCACCACGTATAGGGATGTTCTGGAGATTCGGATCACTGCTGCTTAATCTCCCCGTAGCAACGACCATCTGGTTAAAAGAAGCATGTATCCTGCCTGTACGAGGGTTTATAAGGGTAGGCAGGACATCGATATAGGTGTTTTTCAGTTTGGTAAGAGTCCTGTATTCGAGAATCTCCTTTGGCAGCGGGTGAACCAAAGAGAGTTTCTCAAGAACCTCTATGTCTGTTGAATAACCTGTCTTTGTTTTTTTGCCTGGCGTGAGATGTAATTTTTCAAAAAGGATGCGGGAAAGCTGCTGCGGAGAATTAATATTGAAGGGTTCCCCTGAAAGGCTGTAAATTTCCTTCATGATGCCGGTAAGTCTTTTGTCAAAATCCCTTGAAAGCTCGTTAAGTATCTTCCGATCGATTTTTACGCCGGTGTTTTCCATACAGGCAAGGACTTCTACAAGTGGTATTTCTACTGTATGAAAAAGGTTTGTCAGCTCCAATTTTTCCATTTTCTCAGTCAGTATGTCTTTCAGTTCAAATAGATATTGAACAGTTTCTATCAGGACATGCTTTACATCGGCGGAAGATATATCTGCATCAATATGCTCCTCTATAATAGCGCCGATTCCATAATCTTTTCTCAAGGGATTGAGCAGATATGATGCGAGCATAGTGTCGAAAAATAGGTGAGAGAAGAGAGGCAAAGGATGAAATGCAAAAGGATTTAATGCGTCAGCTTTATTTAATAAGAAGAGTAAAACCGGTTTTATATTGTGGATTACGACCTCTTCCGCACTGCCCATGATGTCAATCAGTTCATCCTCATTCCTGGAGAAGTAAACGCCTTCATTGTCAAATGCGGCAAACCCGTCCAAATGTATATCATTAGGGCTTTTACCCTGAAAATTTGTAACGATTGCCACATTTTTCCTATTTAAGGAGGAAAGTTCTATTTCCTGCGATGCCTTTTTCTTTGTGTTCTCTGCCCCAATCTCCTTATAAAGTAAAGTAAATTCAAGCTCCCGGTAAATTCTCCTTAAGGCATTCGAGTCTTCTTCTTTCTGAACAAGATGTTCGACTTCCTTGCCGATAGGCACATCTATCCTGATTGTTGCAAGTTCCTTGCTCATAAAGGCCAGGTCTTTGCCTGCAACAAGCTTTTCCTTTACTGATATCTTTTTCACTTCTTCGAGGCGCTCATAAATTTCTTCTATTGACCCGATGCTGTCTATGAGTTCTTTCGCAGTTTTTTCGCCAACACCTGGCACGCCCGGTATATTGTCCGAGGTATCCCCGCATAATGCCAGATAGTCTGTCATAAGGGAGGGCTTAACACCAAATTTTTCCATTACTTCCTGCTCGCCTATTAACAGGTTTTTCATTGTATCACGGATAAAAACCCTGTTTGATACGAGCTGCATCATGTCTTTATCGCCTGTAACAATATACATTTGCACATTTTCTTCTCTGAACTTTTCTACTATGGTACCGATGATGTCGTCGGCCTCAAACCCTGCTTGTTCCAGTATCGGTATGCCCATTGCCTCCATAACCATCTTTACATAGGGAATTTGGACTGAAAGGTTGTCCGGCATGGGAGGTCTTTGCGCTTTATATGCCTTTGAGATTTCTTCACGGAAAGATGGTGCCTTTGAATCAAAGACTACGATCAGGGTGTCCGGTTTTTCTTCATTCATGAGTTTCTTCAGCATACTGATAAAGGCATAGGTTGTATTGGTTGGTATGCCTTTTGAGTTGGACATATATGGCGTAGCATGGAAGGCCCTGTATAAATAGGAATGGCCGTCAACCAGAAAGATCCTCCGGGTTATACCGGTTTCCTGCTGCTGAGTTATAAGTTCTGATTCTTCAGTCATTAACACTTTCCTTGCGCGGTCGCAGAGCCCATCGTTAAACCGGAAAATAGGTTTTTATCTTGAATACTTTTTTTTCAGGGAAACGGTAAATTTTAACTGCGTGCTTCTTTTCCAGGTCCGAAAGAAAAACTTCAATATCATCGCATGTTTTTGCAGCAATGGTAAACCAGATATTCAAATCACCTTCCCTTTCGTAATTATGGGTAACACCGCTGTGTTTATTGATCTCATCTACAAAGTCCATGATTTTGCCTTCATCCACACGTACCCCGCAAAGAGTGCTTACATATTTAAGCTTCTTTCGTTCAAGGATAGGCCCTATCCTTCTTATATAGCCATCATTTTTCAGCCTTTTGACCCTCTCGATCACATCTTTCTCATCCAGACCAACGAATTTCCCCACTTCAGCAAAGGGTCTCTGAGCGACAGGGAATTCCTCCTGCATCATATTCAATATTTTTTTATCAAATTCGTCCATTATCATTTCTTTGATCTTCTATTTTATACCAGTTTGTTTTCAAAGTAACGATAAAAGGGGAAATAGGTTCACACTGCGTGGTTTTCGCCTGAAATGCATACTGCGTGATTTTTTTAGAGGCACAAACAACTTCCTATAGTTGTTATCCTATTTCTGTTTTGTAAAGTACGTTATTATATGTGGCAATCATGTGTTCCTTGCAGAAAAAGAATATGCCGAAGAATGTCTTCCTATGCTTCGAGTGATGAAACTATCTCACGGTCAAAATGGGCTTCCAAAAGAACAAGAAAAGCTCTACAGGCCGGTGAAAAGCGTATGCCCCTTTGTATCACAATATCTATTCCCATTTTGAAGTCACTGTCAGTAACTGGAATGATTTTGAGTCGTTTTGCAGCCACATCCTCTTTCACGCTGGAAAATAACATCAGGGCCACGCCTTTCCCTTTTTGAACTAATTGTTTCATGAAATCTATGCTGTCAATATTTGCAACAGGAGATACTTTAATATTTCTCTCTTTGAAGAAATCAAGGATCAATTGTCTTACTATCGACCCCTCGCGGTGAAGTATAAAAGGATATCCCTGAAGATCATTCCAGGTAAGATGTTTTTTCATTGCCGGTCCGTCGCTTGGAGAGGTAACAAGCACCATGTTTTCAACTTCCGGAATGCGGAAAACCTGTAGCTCACCACTTACCTTAAAAAGTGGAGGCACAACACACAGATCATGTTGGAAATCAAGGAGTTCCTCGACAATTTGCACAGAGGCGCCTTCCTTTACACTTAAAAGTTTAGAAGGGTTTAATTCCTTGAATTTGTCAAGGATTGGGGTCAGATAGGCAGTCAAAGAGCTGGAAATTCCAACTCGCAGATTTGAATTTCGATCTCCTTGGAGAAAAGTCTCAGCGTTGATTGCTGAATGATATATTTCCTCGGCATACTGAAGCAGTGTACGCCCTGCCTCGGTCAAGTGGACTTTTCTCTTTTTTACGTGGATAAGTTTAACCCCGAAGTGATTCTGTAATGCCCTGATTTGTTTCGTAACAGCTGGTTGTGTTATGCAAAGCCTTTCAGAGGCAGCGCTGATATTCTCTTCCTTGCCGACAAAGTAGAAGGTGATAAGCTGTGAGACATTAATCTGCGGGAGTTTTAACACACTTAATTTTAACCCGCATAATGCCTGGAGCGCAAGAGGTACCCTTACCTCATCCGGGAAACGGATTGTTATCAAGTCATGACAAAATATGTCTTGAACTGCAAATAAGATTCTCTATAATTTATGTATGTCCTTCGGGGCGGAGTTGAAATGGTAAGCCGGTTCGAACATTTGACATTTGCCACATATGGATAGACTTTCCCCCATTTCGAATGTACAAATAGTGGGTTTATTTGCCGTGGCGAAGAGAAGGTCAAGTAAATCACGGGGAGGTTGTATGGCTAAGCTCAGGGCAAAGATAGGGTCAGGAGAAGTGGGACGTTTCGACCAGAGAAACACGATGTATATGCGGCCAAGGGATCCGGAAAAATCTGATGGCCGAATACTGGATATCGGCAAGCGCCATTACAGCGTAAAGCACTTCAGGAAAACACCGGGCTACACAATGAGGGATTGGGCATTCAGCATGTCAATGTGGTACATGGAGCGCTGGTGGGGCTTCGGGAACATGACGGGGAACGAAGGTCTCTTTACGTGGTTTCCGGATGAGGCGGAACGGGCATTGCGGGATCGCATGGAACCGGGAGAAAAATGGGAAGTCTCTGACCCCGAGGAGATGAGCAGGAATATTAAGAAGGCGGCGCTTTACATAGGCGCTTCTCTCGTCGGGATCTGTAAACTCGACCGGCGCTGGCTCTATTCGCACAGCTTCCACCCCCAAACCCATAAACACGTTCCCGTAGAAATCCCCGAAGAGTTTCAATACGCCATTGTCATGGCACACGAGATGCCTTATGAACTCATGCAAACGTCCCCTGCTTTAGGCGGTTTCTCATCGACCGGCCGGGGTTATTCAATGATGGCCTTTGTTGCCTCGTCGCTCGCTCACTATATTCGGAGCCTTGGCTACAAGGCAATCCCTACAGGTAATGACACTGCGTTGAGCGTACCCATCGCCATTGATGCAGGTCTTGGTGAACTTGGACGTAACGGGATGCTGATAACGGAGAAGTTTGGCCCCAGGGTAAGGCTCAGCAAGATTTTTACCAACTTACCTCTCGTGCCTGACAAGCCTGTTGAGTTCGGTGTAACAGGGTTCTGCAGGGCATGTAAAAGGTGCGCCGAAGAGTGCCCTGGTGTCTGTATCAGCTTCTGCGAACCGACGATTGACGGACCAACAATCTCGAATAACAATGGTATATACAAATGGTATATCGATCCTGAAAAATGTCTCGACTTTTGGGCGCGCAACAACGGGAGTTGTAGCAACTGCGTCCGCGTCTGCTCTTATAATAAACAGCCCGGAAAGCTGCATGATACGGCAAGATTCTTGATTAAACACGCATCCTGGCTGAACCCCGTGCTTGTGGGGATGGACAAGTTTGTCGGCTATGGCAGTCGGGTCAAAACGGAAGAAGCCTGGAAATAAACGAGCCGGGTTCATTCAGTAAAAGCATTCTCCGGTCCACTGAGAAACAGACTTGCCACTATTGTTCGATTATGCCGCTGAAGGGTGGCTAATCATTCCCTTCCTGTGATTTAGCTCTTGGCTGACAAAGCCGGGGGCCTGGTCTTGTTGCTTTGCACCAAAGATGTTGTTCATAAAACTAACATTTCATCTCATAATTCACGATCAAGGCCGCAAGGTTGTGTGCTCGATTGGCAAGTGTTAAAAATAGTCATCAAGGAATGTTTGAATATCTGATTTAGCATACATCCCGGTCTTTTTCTCAAAGTATGATTTTGCATTTTGTAAGACAGCAACCTTCTTTTTAATAGGTATGGGTTTCTGGTATGCTGATTCCAGTTTTCTTCTTTTGTATGCGGTAAGCATTTTCTCTAATTTAACATTGGTTACAGGCGTCTCCATTATTTCATCAAATATGGTAAAAAAGTCAGGACTTCCAAGGTTAGCAGTAAAGAGACATCCCTGTGAAACAGGAAGTTTTCCACTGATACGGTTTAATCACGACAGCGGAGTGACAATTACGTCCTGAATTTTAGGAACGAGTTTTAATAGGGATATCGTGCGGAACAAGGATGTGTAAGACTTTCCGGAGATTTCTATAATGGTGTCCACATTGGACACCACCGCGTTTGAGAGGGTTCCGGGGGAATATATAGCGTTTGTTAAAAAATAAGAAACTGCTTGACGTTCCTCTTGGACGTGTTAGGTATAGGGATATTTTTTAGAAAAGAAATAACTTTGGGAAGCAATAACCCCTCTTTCTCTTGGTAATCAATGCCTCTGGGAAACCACGCAGTGTGCGCATTCGCAGACGTTTCTCTTGGACGTGTAGGGAAGCATTGCTGCGAGAAATCCTTGCTTTTAGAAAACCGCGAAGCCGCTTATCCGTGCAAAGCTTTATTGACAACGAAGGATGTTTTTTATTAATATCCTTATTAAACCATGACCATGTATATCCTTTATTTTGTAGTTGCATACCTTATTGGCGCTGTTCCGGTTGGCGTAATCCTGTCCAAAATAAAGGGGATTGATCCGAGAAAGACAGGGAGCGGCAACATAGGCGCTACAAATGTTATGAGGGCAGCAGGCAAAGCCTTTGGCCTGCTTACACTCATAGGGGATATCCTGAAAGGACTTATCCCGACTCTGATAGCTACCAATTCCGGCTTGCCCTCTCCTGTAATTGCTGCAATAGGATTGGCCACTTTCCTTGGACACCTCTTTCCCGCTTATCTGAAGTTCAAAGGAGGTAAGGGCGTTGCAACTGCTCTCGGCGTTTACATAGCAATAAACCCTTATGCAATATTGATAAGTATAATTGTCTTTATATTGGTGTTTGCTAAATGGCGTTATGTATCCCTTGGCTCACTTATCGGGACAGGCGTTATGCCTTTAGCTCTGATTACATTGAAAGCACCAATGGAATATACTTATCTTTCTCTTGCAGTGGGCATTTTAATCTTCATAAAACACAAGGATAATATTAAAAGGCTTGCTGCGGGCAAGGAAAGCAGGTTCGGCCGTTCAGGCTGATCCTTCATATGCATAGTTGCATCGACAACCCTGTATATCCGGATAAAGGCATGAAAAATACATTGAAATACAGATGGATCGTTTTTTGGATCCTTTCCGTACAATACCTGCTTGTCTATTTTCATAGGGTTTCACCGGCTGTTGCAGCCCCGGAGCTGATTGAAGATAAAAAGGTTTATCTATTACTTTACTTCAATCTGCCATAATGGTATTGTATACAATGGATTGATAAGCAGAACAATTAACGACATTTAATATTGCCGTACTATGAAAGATCAAGAAAAAACAGCAAAACAGTTAATTCAAAAATTAGAGTCAACGCACCGGTACATTAAGGAGTTTGAGCCTCTTCAATTAGAACTCGCTAAGGGCGAGAAAGCCTTTGTTGTCAGCAGAGTAAAATATCGTAATCTTTCTTATAACACTACAATGGGTTTTTTTAAGGTAACCTCAGACAAACCTGATACAAGCATCAACCATGCCTTCGCCATAATCCGATCAGTCATTGTTGACAACACAGCAGAGCAATTGCTCGCAAGACAGCGGCCGGCAAAAAACAACATTTAACATCCGCCTCCCTCTTGCCGATAAATACGAAGGAGTGAAC
Source organism: Pseudomonadota bacterium (assembly GCA_026388275.1). Taxonomy (NCBI): domain Bacteria; kingdom Pseudomonadati; phylum Pseudomonadota; species Pseudomonadota bacterium. The sequence goes on along the minus strand of JAPLKB010000017.1, from coordinate 48,303 downwards.
TAACTATGAGAAGAGTCAAAACAAGGATGGTTGGAAAGAACCCATGAAAAAGAGACGCATCCTGTTTGTGGATGATGAACCTAAAGTTCTCGAAGCCTTTCAGATGATGCTCAGCGACAAAAGCGCAGAATGGGACATGGAATTTGTAACCAGCGGTCAACAAGCTCTTGAGCGTCTCAGTCAGGCACCGTTTGATGCTATAATTTCAGACATAGTCATGCCCGATATGGACGGTCACCAGTTGATGAATGAGGTAAGAAATATATATCCCCATCTTATCAGAATAGCCCTCTCCGGTCACTCTGAAGAAGAATCAATAATGAAATTAGCCCTGGCTGCCCACCAATACCTCTCTAAACCATGTGACCCGGAAATATTGAAATCTACTATTAAGCAGGAATTTGTATTCCAGGACCTTCTTATTGACGATCCTGTCAGGCATGTCATATCAAAAATTGACAGGCTGCCAAGCATGCCGTCTCTCTATAGCCAGATTACTGCGGAATTGAAACATCAGAATACTTCTGTCCTGCGGGTTGCAAATATAATTGCCCGTGATATAGGGATGACAGCCAAAGTGCTGCAGCTCGTCAATTCTGCGTTTTTTGCATTGTCATATCGTGTATCCAACCTTGTTCAAGCAGTCAGTTTACTCGGACTTGACACAATAAAAACACTGGTACTCACAATTCACATCTTTTCCCAGTTTGACCCTGCTGAAGTCCATGCCCTTGATATCTCACGAGCTTGGAATCATAGCCTCAGGGTTGGGCTCTTTGCAAAAACAATCGCAAAAATACAGAATCAGAATCAGGTAGTGATCGATGAATGCTTAACGGCAGGGATACTGCATGATGTGGGAAAATCTATTCTTGCTTATAACTTCCCGAAAGAATACAAAGAGATCAGGCAACTGGCAAAAGAGGAAGGTATTCCTATACATAAAGCAGAAAGTAAAGTACTGAACTCTGCCACACATGCAGAAGTCGGCGGCTATTTGATAGGATTATGGGGGCTGCCGAATATAATTGCAGAAACCGTCCAGTTCCACCATAACTTTGATCGGACCGATATGAAAGCATTTAGTGCCTTGGGCGCTGTCCAGATTGCAAATGTTTTAGAATATGAAATAGAAGAAACTACAAATCAAACAGAAACAACGCATCAGGAAGAACGTGAGTTTTTTGCATCCTCAATGTGGGCCAACAAGCTTGATGAATGGCGGAAAGCATGCCAGGCAATAACAGAAAACGAGGTTTATTAGGCTGGCGTGCATTCTTTTGCTCCCTGATACAGACATTCCGGAACAGGCTTAAAAAATTATTTGCGGATTTTGTAATGGTCTTAAATAATCCTTTATGTAATTCAGCTTTGTTGATTTTAAATTGATTTCAATAAAAAATCATAGTTAAATAGCATATGATCTCTCTTATTAAGGAAAAACTTAGCAGTTATATTGGAAAAACACTGGAAAGTCCTCAGGATATATGCGCAGGTGTTATGATACCGATATTTGAAACGGATGGGGAAGTATTTATTGTACTTACAAAAAGGACTGAAACGGTGAAAGCGCATAAAGGCGAGGTATCGTTCCCTGGCGGCATGTGTGAAAATGAAGACGGCAGCAAGCTTAATACTGCCTTGCGGGAGTGCTGTGAAGAGATAGGTCTCAAGAAAAATGATGTTAAGGTTATCGGAAAGCTGGATGATATGATAACCCTTACAGGCTTTGTAATATCACCTTATGTTGGCATTATGCAATATCCATATACATTCAAGGCAAATCCACAGGAAGTGGCATACATTATATATTTACCTCTCAAGTTTTTGATGGAGGTAAATCCGGTTATGGAAAGGGCTGAATATGAAGGCCGGATCGAACAGGTTCCTTCGTTTCATTACAACAACGACCGGATATGGGGTGCCACATGCAGAATACTTCTGCAGTTAAGAAAGATTCTCACATCATAATTTACAAGCAATTAAGCCCATATTTTCAATTATGAAAGGACAATGTTTTTCATAAGAGTTGTACCCGTACCGTATCCTTTTTCTTTATACCTGCCTCTTTTGCAAAGCTTCCCATGTAACACCCGAACTCAATGTAGCCGGAGCTGTTAATAAGGCAGGTAAAGTTTTGCTCATAGTAGCTTTGATTAATAGAGCTGAAGGTCATATTGCCGATGTGTATTTTGAAAGGGTTTGTGGTGATGAAATCATTAAAAATCTCAAAATCAATATTAGTAATGGCATTCCCGAATCTGTCAAACATTACGACTTCCCCGGTTAATACCCCGTTTATAATATCAGGAAAGATGTCTGCAAGATAAACAGGATTTACTATCTTTGGTCCGAATGCAGAAGGATGCACCCCTGATGCAAGATGTGCAGCAACCGGCGCAAAGATATCTCTTCCATGAAAAGTTGAACTTATGCGGTTAAGTATAAAATCCCTGTTTTTTATCTCATAAACATCAGTATTTCTTTCAATAATATGGGAGAAGATCCCGTTGTCGGGCCCTACAAAATAATGTTCATCCTTAGAAAATACTATGGGTCTTCTTGTGCTACCCACGGTAGGGTCGATAACAGCTACATGACAGGTCCCGTTTTTAAAATAAGGGTAGTATTCTTTCATAAGGAAAGCCCCTTCGCGTATGTCCTGCGGGGAAACATTATGAGTAATGTCTATAATTGTTAAATCAGGATTGATTGAAAAGATGACCCCCTTCATAATGCCTACATAGGGGTCTTTCAATCCAAAGTCTGTTAAAAGTGTGATAATTTGCATGTCCCTACTCGAAGTGAATAGAATATCAAGGGTTGATCCTGAATTTGTTTTTGACTATTCACTGTTCACTATCTACTATTCACTGCCTTTAAAGCATCTTTATATATTTCTTAAAGGGTTTTTCTATTATACCCTTTTCTGTTATAAAGTTTGATATGTATTTTGCGGGTGTGACATCAAAAGAGTAATATTGCGCTTTAATTTTGTCAAGTGTTATGAGTCTGTCGCCGGCATACTTTACCTCTGTTCCCATCCTCTCCTCTATGGGGATATGAGCCCCGTTTTCAGTGTTTTTATCAAAAGTGGACACGGGTGCGGCTACAAAGAAAGGTATTTTATTCTGATATGCGCAGGTTGCTATCATGTATGTACCGATCTTGTTTGCAGTGTCCCCGTTTTTGGCAACTCTGTCGGCGCCTACAATGATTTTGTCGATCCTCCTGTTACAGCAAAGAAGGCCGGCGTGGTTATCAGGAACAAGCGTTACATCTATTCCTTCCTCATACAATTCCCAGGCAGTAAGTCGTGCACCCTGAAAATAGGGCCTTGTTTCTGTTGCAATAACCTTAATCTTTTTCCCGGCCTCATGAGCTGCACGTATTACGCCGAGTGCAGTTCCATATCCTCCTGTTGCAAGAGCGCCTGCATTGCAATGGGTGAGTATCGTATCGCCTTCATTGATAAGCTCTGCGCCATAGAGGGCTAGCATCCTGTTATTCTCTATATCTTCAACATGTATCGAGATCGCTTCTTCAAGCATAAGATCGGACATATCGGCGTTGTTTATGTATCGGCTGAAGGCGTCCTTCATCCTTTTCAGCGCCCAGAAAAGATTGACGGCAGTAGGTCGTGTCCTGCCCAAATCCTTGCATATCCTGTCCACATCTCTGTCCTCGATGTTTCTTTTTAAAGCAATGATCTCCTGAATTCCAAGGACCACGCCATAGGCTGCAACTATGCCGATGAGCGGCGCACCCCTGATGGTCATGTTCTTTATGGAATCAGCAACATCTTTTAAACTTTTACAGTGGACGTAGACTTTTTTAAAAGGAAGCAACTTTTGATCAAGCAGATACAATACGCCATTTTTCCAGTAAATATGGTTGGTCATGGTTACTCCTTCAATTTCTTTAACAGAAGCTCGTTCAACAATTTCGGATTTGCCTTTCCCTTTGTTTCTTTCATTACCTGTCCCACAAAGAACCCCAGCAGTTTTTCTTTGCCGCCTCTGAACTCCGCCAGTTCTTTAGGGAAACTTGCAATAACTGCATCAATGGTAGAGCCGATGGCTGTTTCATCGGATATCTGGATAAGCCCCTTTTTCTCAACCAGTTTTTTCGGTGAATCACCGCTTTTGTAAATCTCAGGAAAAATCTCTTTCCCTATTTTTATATTTATTGTACCGTCCTTTATGAGCGACAGGAGTTCTGCAAGATGGGCAGGAGAAAGCGGGGAATCTTTCGGGGACACATTGCCGTCCTTCAACTCCCGTAAAAGCTCGGTCATGATCCAGTTGCTCACCGTTTTGGGCTCGGGAAAAAGTCCGACTGCATCTTCAAAATATTGTGAAACCCCCGCGCCGGAGACCAATATTTCCACATCATATTTCGGCAGGTCGTATTCTTTCTTGAATCTTTCCATCTTCTCCATGGGCAGTTCAGGCAACCCTTTCCTGATATCCTCTATCCATTTATCATCGATTGTAAGCGGAAGGAGATCGGGTTCAGGAAAGTAGCGGTAATCATGCGCCTCTTCCTTGCCCCTCATCGAATAGGTAATACCCTCGTCCGCATTGAACAGCCGTGTCTCCTGCACTACCACGCCGCCTTTTCTGATAAGTTCTATCTGTCTTTTTATCTCATAATCAAGGGATTTCTCGATGAATTTGAAAGAATTCAGGTTCTTAAGCTCAGCCCTTGTGCCAAGTTCGTCTGCCTCCTTCTTTTTTACGGATACATTCGCGTCACAGCGGAAGCTCCCTTCCTCCATGTTGCCATCACAGATTTCGAGGCACAAAAGGACATCTCTCAACATCTTCAGGTATGCCACAGCCTCCTCAGGCGAACCAATGTCCGGCTCACTGACGATTTCCAGGAGCGGAATGCTTGACCTGTTGTAATCTACAAGACTGTATGAGCTTGCCTCTATGGCGCCTTCATGTACAAGCTTGCCCGCATCCTCCTCCATGTGGACCCTTTTAATCCTGATTCTTTTCTTTGTATCACCAACGGATATATCAAGGTAGCCGTTTTCACAAATCGGCTCTTCATACTGGGAAATCTGGTAGCCCTTGGGCAGATCAGGGTAAAAATAGTTTTTCCTGGCAAAAATGCTTTTTTTGTTGATGCCGCAGTGTAGTGCAAGTCCAAGCTTAATGGCAAAATCGACCACTTTTTTATTGAGAACCGGCAACGCCCCTGGAAGCCCCATACAGGTAGGGCATGTATGACTATTCGGCTCAGCGCCGAATTTTGTGGAGCATTTGCAAAACAATTTACTGTCTGTTAACAGGTGGGCATGGACTTCAAGCCCCATGACACCTTCAAAATCATCATATTCCACACTTCACCTCTTAGAAATAGCTTAAAATAAAAGAATGATTGAAAATATACAATACATTTGCAGTATTTTCAAAAATATTATTATTGGGGCTTAAGTTGCCCCCCAAAGAAGGTCGCGCCTGATACAGGCAAAGCAGCGCCCCGTTGTTTTCGCTATCTTTGCAATAGTGTAGAATATTTTATACGATCAGGCATTTATGGTTTGCAGCGAAGAGATACTATCGGGAAACAGAGAGATTTCCTGTCAGGCTTGTTATTTTGTCTTTTTTTATTTTCCCCGGGAGAGCGGCCTCACCGCTACTGCAATCCTCGTCACTCCTGCCTGCCTCACTGCGTCCATGAGGTCAATCACCCGGCCATGTTCCACCGCCCGGTCGGCATTAATCACTACCGAGACCTCCGTATTAGCCTTGGTTTGTGAGGCAAGGCGCAGAGATGCCTCGGCAGGGGAGGCAAGTTCTTCTTTGTCAAAGTAAAGTCTGTTATCCTTCGTGAGGGTAAGCGTCGTCACCTGACGTATCTCATCGCGGGCACTCGCCGCATGTGGGAGGTTTACAGGAAGTCCCCGCTGGACTGTCATGGAGAGGGTTGCCACCATGAAAAAGACCAGTAGAAAAAACATGGTGTCGATCATGGGAATAATCTCGATACGCGCCTTCTTCCTTGGTTTTCGCGGGAGCTTCATTATCACTCCTTTGGCTGCGCAGAGAGCGCCAGTTCAAGGCGGGTCGCATAGGCTTCGATTGATTCCGCTTCCCTGTCGACACGTGCCGTGAAGTAGTTGTATGGTATCAAGGTGACCACCGCCACTGCAATTCCGGCAGCCGTGCAGATGAGCGCCTCCGCCACTCCTCCGGTAACCGCATGGGGCTGTCCCAGACCTGTTGTGGCCATAATATTGAAAGAGTCGATCATCCCTATGATGGTGCCCAGGAGACCCAGAAGTGGTGAAAGGGTAATAATAGTATCAAGAGCCACCAATCCCCGCCTCATCAGTGAGAGCTCGGCAATCGCCGCCGCTTCCATGGCTCCTCCCGGCTCAAAACGATGGGTGATGCCGACCGACAGTACCTTCATGACCGGCAACAATGCCGTCTCATCAGTAATACCGAGTGCATCATCGGTGTCTCCCCTTCGGATCAGTGCGAGCACTTCCTCGCCGCGGTGTGATGCGCCGATGCGCCTGAAGAAGAGAAACCTTTCTATAATAATGGTTACTGCCACCACAGAACAGAGTGCCAGGGGAAGCATCATCCACCCCCCTCTTATAAGTAACTGAAACATGATAATCTCCTTTTAGTTTCTTGCGTTAAATATTATATTACCTTATCTTGCTCCGTCAAGACGGAATCTCACTCTCACATCGTGGAAGCTCGCTCCAGGGATACATTTCCTCGCCAAATATATTTGAATTATGGGTTAACATTATTATTGCCGACATTATTGCCGATCGGCTCTCACAAATTCCAGAATCTTCCTTGCCCTTTCCGAAAAGAGATGAATCTCCTGCCAGTCGGGTTGCGAGAAAATTTTTTGCATGAGCAGCCCGTCCTCACCAAACCATTGAGGCAGTATTCCGCCAAAGAAATAACCTTTATCCTTGAGCAAACCGACAATCTTACCAACCCAGGGCCACGACAATTTCAGCCAGACCTGGATTACCTCTGCGTTCCGGCTTATAATACGTTGCTCTTCCAAAAGAAAAACCTTCTCAAAATCTGATCCTGTCTCATGGACAGCTACACGGGCTATCCCGGAATTATCAAATATCTGAGTATCGATTCGGGTTTGCAATAAAGAAGGGATATCTTCCTTTGATTGTAAAAAAACCCGTCTGTCGTCAAAACTATTATAAATATATTTGAAATAGTCGGCATATATATCAGGGATATGGACAGTATGAGGATTCGGGGTAAGGGTCATGAACATGAGAAGCGTTGATACCCTGCCTGATGCGCTTTTTTCCTTCTCATATGCTTTGGCCGGCATGAGATCCACTTCAAGGGCTGTTTCCACTACAGGCAAAACGGAAATGGCGGCTTTCTGGATATATATATGATTACAGACCGGCTCTCCAAAAAACATATTTACATCGTTCATACCGGGCAAAATCTTTTTAACGTATTGAAAAATCATACTTATAACACCTGAATTCCGGTAATCCGGAGAGACCACTCCATTCCCTTTCTCATATACTCCCTTGTCAGGCGCTGCACGGAATAATGAGCTGTATCCGACTACCCTGTTATCCGGTGTGCGGACAACAATCGGTATATTATCCCGTTTTTCAAATGCGGCTATTAGTTCTTCAGGATTATAGACAACCTTTGCAGGATAACCGTCTCCGTAAATTTCTCTAAAAAGATTTGTCACACCTTCTGCATCTTCAGGCTTGAATAAATCAGCGGTCAAGATCTCGTTGCTCATATTTACTCCTCTTTTTAAATTTCGCAAAGCGTTATGCATGAAGCGTATCTCGTGAAGCGAATAAAGCCGTGGAACGTATCTCGTGAAGCGTGAAGAGTAAAAAAACCGACGTGAAGCCCTTGTCAAGCGAGGACGGGTGTTAAACCTTCCTGTTCTAACTAATATTCATAATCAACGACAGCCAAATCCGCTATCTCAGTCAGAAGATTCTTTATCCTGATGTGATCGGGATGATTCCTGTACCTCTCTAATGCTTCCACATTCTCAAAACTTGAAACTATTGCCAGGTCATAAGCTGTGCTCGAAGGCAGAGCTTGCTTGCCCATGCTCCATTCTCGTACCTCGGGAATAGATTGTCCCAGAGTACGGAGCATATTTATGGCATTCTCGCTTTTTTCTTCGGATGCTGAGGTACGAAACTTACAAAGAACTACATGTCTAATCATACTTTTTCCTCCTTTTACCGTCCAGCAATTAATATACGATGCTCGTTGTTTTCAGACTTTTTGTTATGGTATTCTTTGCTTATAATAAAGGCAAATAAAAAATGTTATTAATGCTATATACATCATTTTCCGGAAGGACATTACATCCCAAAATATAGCGACAAGCCCTGCTTCATATGGAATAACTCATACTATAGGGAAGGACGAAGTGCGACACTCAATTTGGCGGTACTTCTTCCATACCTGCTCATATAGAAATAGGGCAAAAACAGAATATAGCTTCGAGAAAGGAAGGACGGTCAATGAACTGGATTGCCTTCATGCCCATCCTGCGTGCAGTTACACAATGTGCCTCAGTATCATCTACAAAAAGAAGCCTCTCCGGTGCACAATTCAGACGTGTGATAATATCAGAAAAATGGGAAGGGTCCATCTTACTTTTTTTAAGATTATAGCTGTTAAACACAACATCAAAATATTTGAAGAAATCGTATTGTTCGTTTAATTCATCGAGCCAATTGGTTTGATCGCTGAGGATAGCAGTTCCAATACCATTTGCTTTGAGCTTTTTTACAATATCAAACATCCAGTGCCGCAGAACAAATCGTGAGAGGACTTCATTGCGGAGTATTGTGTCTTCATCTTCAATGCCTGTTTTTTCGCGGATTGCCTGCCAGAAGGCGTGTTCTTCAATGTGGCCCGTCAGATATCCTGTCGAGTAAATCAAGTCATAAGCCAGATTATAAAAGGCTGTTTCGTCTAACCCGTGGCGCATCGCAACAGCCCTCAATCCCTCTTCAAATCCTATTTCAGCCAGGACACCACCAAAATCAAAAACAACCATATCTATTGTTCTGTCTTGAATATTCATATTTATTTTCAAAATGAAGAATGTATCACACTCATAAAGCTATTTTCTACTTTTTAAAATGGACAAAAAAGTTTATCAGAAAGGATACATGTACTTATCTCGAAAAGAAAACATATACGCCACTGATCATTCACCCGAATTGAACACTCATCTTTTCTGGCGCCTTTCAGATGTTCATAGTTATTTGCAGGTGGAACACGTAAATCGTCTTCAGACAAGGCAATATCTATCATAATAAGCTTTTTCAAAGCCCGTGCAGGAAACTTAACGCTTCTCGTCTGTTAGCGTACCATCAGTTTTCAAATAACCTGATAATCCATCAACAGAACGTATGTGAATATCCCGCTGCGGATATGCTATTTTTATGTTGTGCTCCTTGAAAACCCTGTCAATTTCGAAACGGATTACTGATCTTACCTTGTCTCTTAAAAGTATTACGTGCATAATCCAGAATCGGAGATGGAAAATAAGCGCATTGTCCCCAAAATCATTGAACAGAACATAGGGGGGAGGTTCTTTCAATACATCCGGGTTTGAAAGCGCGGATCGGATGAGCAGATCTTTTATTAGATTCGTATCGGAACCATAGGCCACGCCTACAATTATCTCCGCCCTTCCCTTCGGGTCTTTATGCGTCCAGTTGACAATTTTTTTTGAAACCAGATCAGAGTTCGGCAGGAATATTGTAGAATCCTCATTGGTCTGCACTACAGTGCTTCTTATATTGATTTTTTCAACCCTTCCGTGAACATCTTCAAGCTGGATTTCATCACCGGGGTGTATGGAACGTCCAAAAAGCAGAATCAAACCGCTTACAAAATTCTTAATAAGATCCTGAAGGGCAAAGCCTACGCCTACCGACAGGCCTCCTGCAATAATGGTAAGATTGCCGATACCTATTCCCAGAAAGTTTAAAGAAACAATGACATAACAAAACCAGATTACATAAGATGAGAGGGTTTGAAGGGATTTTATGACTCCTTCTTCGATATTTTCCCAATGTATCTTTAGAAATTTTATGGCCGTATGAAAAAAGGCTATAAAAGAACGGGCTATAAAGAATAATGCAGCAAGGGTCAATAGCGTTGTGATCCGTAGTGATATCATACCCCAATCTTTTTTCCATTGAATAATTTTCATTAAAAGCGGCATTCCGCCGGTGTATATTGATGCCCATACAACAATCAGGGTAAAAAGCCCTATAAAGATAAGTGGTAAAACCATATTGCCCAATAAAATCAGGCTTATGGATTTCTGTTTGCCGGAATGTATGGTTCTCCAGAAATAGCTGCTCAATCCTGATCCGAGCACTATATTTAAGACAACCATGAACCAGAGCGCCGAGATGAGCATGGAAAGGCTTCCCCAGCCGAGCAAGGTCGTTACAGCAAGTATTGCAGTAAGCCCTGTTGTGAAAATGGATAGTTTTTGTTCCGGTTCGGATACTACGTGTTTCCTGATAAGGTAGTAATATACACTGCATATAATAAGTAAGACCGTGAACAATGGGGTCATTGTAACAATAGGGACGCGTAATGCCTGCACGGTTATTCCGGCGGCAAAGATAAGCCAGAGAGGCCATAGGATATTATAACCTGAGCGATGAGCCGTTGTGAGCGATGTTCTACGTAAATTCCAGGCAAGGGATACTACACTGCCTGCAAGCAGAATTTCCCCGAAGGCCTGATATGCGCCGAACTGAAAATAATCGGAAGTAACGGCATTGATAATGGTTGAGAGACCGAAAACTGCCCAGACACTGAAAGGCAAACAATATCTGACCGTATGGCTGTTATGCAATTTTTTGCCAAGCCATCTAAGGAAAAGATAGCAGATAAGAGAAACTATGAGCCCTGAAAAAATTATCTTGAGGATAAAATCATTAAAGGAGTGTTTTTGCTCTTCGGAAGGCGTTAATCCGTAAAGAGCTACAAATTTCAACCACTTTGTCGCTACCAAATAGGCCAGCTCCCATGAGCCTGATGTAAAATAATGCTTTGGCGTGGACGTGAAAAAATATGTTTTCCATGAGTCGCTAAATTCTTTCTCAACATCCGATCTTTTTTGTTCCAGTCTCAAGAGAAAATCTTCGATCTGATGAGGAAAAACGGTAAGGAGTTTTTTTGCTGTGTTTATAACGGCTAAAAGCTTTATCAAATCTTCTACATATTCTCTGCTTATCCGGGCTGATTCTACCAGCAATTTGTCCTCGGCTAATTTGCTGTATTCTTCCTTTCTTTCGTACATAGACTTTTCAAATTCGCCGGCATTTTTTATCTGCTCATTTATGGGGTTGATAAAACTGTTGGCACTTTTTTTAAGGGCATCCATTACTTTTAAAGTATTGCGGAATTCAATAGGGTTATTTTCCGCTATGCTGTGGATTAGGAGCAAATGTCTCAGCTCGCGGTTAAATTCCCGGGCTTTTTCCTGAAGCTTTTGAGCTTTTTCCGGCTGTTCGGCAATGAACTTTTCTATTTCAATCTGCACCTCCCTGACCTCTGTTTTCTCCCGGTTTATCATATCCCGCCATACCGAAGGTTTTTCCTGAGCTAATAAAGGTTGGGAACAGAAAGCAAATAAAGCGGACAGCAGGAAGAGCAGTGCAGGAACTATTTGTATCAAACGGAAATGTTTTGAATATTCGCGATACATATATAATTGATAACGTGCCACATCAATTCACTTTTATCAAGGTAAAACGTAATTTCCGCAGAACAAGTGCCATCCGTCCGGTTGACAACAGGTATAAGTTAGTCGTATAATAGTGATATTTTTCACTTATAAGAAGGAGGAGTTCATGGCAACAACTACACACGGATATCAGGGAAGCGATGATTACATAGCGTCAAGGCCTTTAATGGAGATTGTAAATGTTTCAGTCGCACTGGGAAAACCGCTTGTTATTAAAGGCGAACCCGGCACAGGCAAAACGCTTCTTGCTCACAGCATAGCAGGCGCGCTTAATAAGAAGCTTCTTATCTGGAATATTAAATCAACTACAAAAGCAAAAGACGGCCTATATGTGTATGATACCGTTCAAAGGCTAAATGATGCAAGATTCAAAGACAAAGACATCTCCGATATAAGGCAGTATATAAAGCTCGGCAAACTGGGACAAGCATTCACCAGCGACGAGCAACTGGTCCTTTTGATAGATGAAGTTGACAAGGCTGATGTGGAATTCCCGAACGATCTGCTTAACGAACTTGATGAAATGACTTTTCATATACCGGAGCTTGATGAAGAAGTCAGAGCAAAGCACAGACCTGTCGTAATCATTACAAGCAATTCAGAGAAGGAACTGCCTGATGCCTTTCTGAGAAGGTGCGTATTTCACTATATTGAATTTCCCGATCAGGAAATGATGGAAAAGATCGTAAAAGTACATTATCCGGATATTGAAAACAAGCTTATGAGAGAAGCAATTAAGAAATTCTACTGGATACGCGAAGTAGAAGGTCTACGGAAAAAACCATCAACAAGCGAACTTATTGACTGGATAAAAGTTCTCGCTCTTGGCGGAATCAGCATTGATAAAATATCATCTGAAATACCTTTTCTTGGAGCGCTCCTCAAAACCGAGCAGGATACAGGAAGGTTCGTAAAACTCAGCAGTGCTCAGGGTGGATCAGGATTCAGAAAGAGATTTTAAATAAAGGCGGATTAGTCTAAGGCATATATTTCAATGCCGGCAATTCGGGAGTTATAGAATGTTTACTGATTTTTTTTATCTTTTAAGAAAAAAGGGCGTACCTGTTGCCGTCACAGAATGGTTATCATTCATAGAAGCATTGTATAACGGTTATTTTCAATCAAGCCTTGATCATCTTTATTATATCGGAAGGGCTTTTCTTGTGAAAAGTGAAGCATTCTACGATATGTTTGACGAAGCTTTCCAGGAGTATTTCGGCGGAATCAAAACAGAGCCCGCCGATCTCGATAAAGTACTTGAATGGCTTGAAAACCCTACCCACAGGCTTCCCAAGATGAGTCCCGAAGAAATGGCAGAGTTTCAGCAAAAACTGGAGGATTTTAAAAAAGAGCACGATCTGGAAGAATTGATGAAGCAATTCAGGGAAAGACTGAAAGAACAGAAAGAGCGGCATGACGGCGGGGGTAAATGGATAGGAACAGGCGGCACATCACCCTTTGGGGCATACGGATATCATCCCGGCGGAATAAGGGTTGGCGGGGAATCATGGATGCAGTCCGCATCAAAAGTAGCAGAAGAAAGAAGATTCAAGAACTATAGAAATGACATTATACTTGATGTAAGACAAACAAAAATGGCTTTGAAAAAACTGAGAGAATTAAAAAGAGAAGGGACAGAAGAAGAACTGGATATAGATCAGACAATAGACAAAACTGCAAAGGAAGGCGGAGAAATTGAGCTTGTTTTTAACAAATCGAGGGAAAACTCGGTAAGGCTTATTCTGCTAATGGATACCGGCGGTTCGATGTGGCCATACTCAGAGCTTTGCGAAAGGCTTTTTTCTGCTGCAACCCAGATGGAGCACTTCAAAGAATTCAAATATTATTTTTTCCACAATTGTATATACCAGGACGTTTACGAGGACATATCGAACTATAAAAGAATGCCCACAGAAAAGCTTTTTTCAAACTTTCACAGCGGATATAAAGTTGTCTTTGTCGGCGATGCGAGGATGGCATACTCGGAGCTGTTCGATGTGAACGGCAATATAGACTACTACTATACAAACGACAAGCCTGGTCTGGAATGGCTTATGAAGATCAAAGAACATTTTCCGCATTCGGTCTGGCTGAACCCCACACACAGGAATTATTGGGGTCATTATACCGTAGACACGATAAGCAAGGTATTTCCTATGTTTGAGCTTACCCTTGACGGTTTAAAGGATGCGGTAAAGTCCCTCGTTTCAAGACCGAAACCAATAGGGCAAATACAGGGCTGACAACGATGTAGGCGTCACCCGAAACCGGAAACATTACGTAGAGGCTTTTCTGAACTCTGCCTTTCGCAGTTTCCTTATCTTTCCTGTAAAAACGATGTTAATTTAGGAAAAAATACATTATAATTTATTATGCTTGTAAAAAGGGCTCTATACTATTCATACGAAAAACTTCTTGAAAATGAAGTTCAGAAAGGGATAAAACCAACCCATATAGGCATCATCCTTGACGGCAACAGAAGGTTTGCCCGAGAGATGGGTTTTGATGACGTAACAATGGGACACAAAGAAGGAGCAAGGAAACTTGGCGGAGTCCTTCAATGGTGCAGCGATCTTGATATAAAAATTGTAACAATATGGGTCCTTTCAACGGAAAATATCCTGCGGGACGAGTCAGAGTTGGAAGGCCTCCTGAAAGTAATAGAAGAAAAAATAGTCGAACTCTCAAGAAGTCTTGTAATAAAAAAAAATGGCTTCAGAATTAAAATTCTCGGAAAGTTCGATGTGCTGCCCGACACATTAAAAGAAGCAATAAGAAATACCGAAGAATATACAAAAAATAACGAAAGGCACATTCTGAATATAGCTATCGGCTACGGCGGGAGAGAAGAGATCGTTGAAGCTGTGAGGGAAGCTATAAGAGAGAAAAAAGCTGAAAGCACTGATGAATTAGCAGATAGCATAACAATTGAAGATATAACAAACCATTTATATACAAACGGAATTCCTGATCCAGACCTTATTATCCGTACAAGTGGTGAAATTCGTTTAAGCGGTTTTCTTTTATGGCAAAGTGTATACAGCGAATTTTACTTTTGCGATGCCCTTTGGCCAGCTTTTAGAAAGATCGACTTTTTGCGGGCAATCAGAAGTTATCAGCACAGAGGGAGGAGATTCGGAAGATGAATGTTGTCTCAGAAAAGTTATCATGTCTTAAAAACACAGAGCTTTTTAAATCCCTGGGTGATGAAGAGCTTCAGGAACTGTCTGTCAGGCTGAAAGAGAGGGTTTATCCTCCTAATACGGCAATAGTAAGGGAAGGCGCGTCCGGGGATTCCATGTTCATTATTAAAAACGGTAAGGTGGATATAAAGAAAAGAGAGCCCAACCTTGGGATAGATCTGTCCATCGCCTCCCTTGACAGCGGGGCATGTTTCGGCGAGATGGCACTTTTGACAGGCAACCCGAGGACAGCCACAGTAATGGCAGTTCAGGCAACATCAGTATTTGTATTGGAAAAAACAGCTTTTGAGAGTCTTCTCAGAGAACACCCCTCAATCTCCATGTCTTTGAACAAGATAGTAGCTGAGAGGATAGAAACAATGAATGCCCAGAAAGGTATGGGCATTAAATCTCTTGCAACTATAAAAATTGACTCTGAAGTGCTTTCTTTGATTCCGAAACAACTCATAACAAGATATAGAGTGCTGCCTATTGCTTACTCGAATAGCACACTAACTCTTGCCATGGTCAATCCAACCGACCTTTTGGCAATAGATGAGGTAAGAAAGTTTATAAAAGGACTTGCCATTGAACAGGTTCTCATTTTGGATGAAGATCTGAAAAGGTTCATGGAAAAAGACTATCCTGAAATAATTAAGAAAGAGGAAGAAAAACCGGAAGTCAGCATAGACTCTATCCTTGAAAACATGGACTCTATACAATCCGACCTTATGAAGGATATAGAAATAGAGGAAGGTAAAGAAGATGAAATGGGGATAGCAGATCTGGAAAGTGAAGCAAAGGGTGCGCCCATTATAAGACTCACGAACAATATCATAGGCATGGCACTGAAAAAGGGTGCAAGCGATATCCATATAGAGCCCATGGAAAAAGGATGCAGGGTACGCTACAGAATAGACGGCGTCTTAAGAGAAGAAATGATGTTGCCCAGAAAGGTAATACTTCCGCTCATCAGCAGGGTAAAGATTATCTCAAAACTGGATATTACGGAAAGAAGACTTCCCCAGGACGGCAGGATAACAATGAAAGTAGGGGATAAAACTGTAGACTTCAGAGTATCGTCCGTTCCGACAAAATTCGGTGAGAAGATTTGTACGAGGATTTTGGATAAAAGCAATACTGCTATGGGCTTGGACAGGATCATATCACATCCGCCCACTTTAGAAATTGTTCGTGATATGATTAAGAAACCCTATGGTATTATTTTTGTCACAGGACCCACCGGTTCTGGAAAAAGTACTACTCTCTACAGCTCATTAGCAGAAAAAAATGAAATAGATGTGAACATATCTACCGTGGAAGACCCCATTGAATATGATCTTGCAGGTATAAATCAGGTCCAGGTGAATTCTGACATAGGACTTGATTTTGCACGGGTTTTGAGGGCCTTTTTGAGGCAGGATCCTGATATTATACTCGTCGGGGAGACAAGGGACAAAGAAACGGCTAAGATTGCAGTGGAGGCAGCTCTTACCGGACACCTTGTTTTTACGACACTTCACGCGAATGATGCGCCAAGTACATTTATGAGGCTTAATGAGATGGGTATAGAACCTTTCCTTATCTCCACATCAATCATCGGAATTATTGCACAGCGACTTGTACGGAGAATATGCCCGAACTGCAAAGAGAAGTATACTCCGGAAAAAGTAATTGCAAAATACCTCGGGCTGCCTGAAGATATAGAGCTATATAAAGGCAAGGGTTGCGATTTATGCAGCATGTCAGGTTACAAAGGCAGGGTAGGCGTATACGAGGTGCTCGTGGTCACAGAACCGGTAAGACACCTGATTGCAGAAGGAGCTGAAACAAATATAATAAGACAGGAAGCAATAAAAAACGGGATGAGAACCCTGAAAGACTACTGCCTGATACTGCTCGAAGGAGGTTTAACCACCGTTGACGAAGTATTAAGGACTGTGGCTATTCCAACTTGATAAAAAAATCCATAGTCAATTCCAAAACCACATCCATTTTACTGCGTGTAATACTGTGGTTCTGTATATGCGCCCTCATTTTACTTATGTTTTATGTTTATCATGAAGGTCAGTGGCGGCAGATAATAGGTTTTTATAAATTCTTCCTTGATCCAAGAAAACTCCGTGTTTTTATTGCCTCTTTCGGTCCATTTGCTGCCTGTGTATTCGTCTTAGTTCAAGCATTACAGGTTATAGTTGCTCCTGTCCCGGGGGAACTTACCGGTGTTGTAGGCGGTTTTCTCTTCGGGAACACATCAGGGGTAATACTCTCTACGATAGGGCTTGCAATTGGCTCCTTATTTGCCTTTGGCATAACAAGGCTGTTCGGCATGGGTTTTGTGGAAAAAATAGTAAAGAAAGAATATATAGACAAATTCAATTTTTTTATAACACATAGAGGTTTAAACATTACCTTTATCTTGTTCCTAATACCCGGTTTTCCCAAAGACACCCTCTGTTATCTCCTCGGCCTTACCCATATACGGCTCGTAGATTTCCTGTTTATGAATATTTTCGGCAGGTTGCCGGGGACACTTATGCTTACTTTACAGGGAAGTGCGTTAAAAGACGGCAGATATCAGACATTTTTCTGGCTGCTGGCCGTAAGCATAGCCTTTACTGTTGTTCTCTATTTCACAAGAAACTATATAATACAGGCATTCAGCGCTACTATACACAAGTTGCTTGGGAAAAAGAAGGATAATGAGGACAAAACCGATTCTGTAAACAACAAAAAATAGAGTACATGCTTCTTTATACCCTGAATAACTCCGGGCAGATTGTTTTTAAGCTCACTTAAGAGATGTCGCCCGGCAAAAACCTGAAACCTATCTCCATGGTTTCCATGTTGAGAGTCGTAGGTATAGGCGGTAGAGGGTCAACAGATCGTAATACCCGGAGTATTGATTCATCATATATCCTGTTCCCGGATCGCTTCTCAATGTTGATATCCACTATTCTTCCGTCCTTTCGTATTCTGATTGTCACTATTGTTTCCAGGTCTTTTTTGAATGAGGCCACGCCTGGTAAACCCCATGAATTTTTTATCTTCTCCCATATTTCAAGCATATATCTCTGTGATACCGGATCAAGGGATGTTCCTCCTCCTTCGGAAGAACCGGGCAGTCCATAACCGCCGCCTGTCCCCCTCGCTCCCCCTGTTCCGGACGATCCTTTTGTCTTGGTTACATCAAGATACTCAGTACGCCTTCTCATTTCTTTTATTCTGTCATTAAGCCGGCTTAATTCTTCTTTTGTAGTTGTTTCCTTTGCAGGTTTAGGAGGCACCTTTTTCTTTGAAAGGGACACGGCCTCTTTTTCTTTTCTCTCAAGCACCGGTTTTTTCATTGGTGTGGGAACAGATTTGCTCACCTTGGCAGAAGGTGTCTTTTTCTCCGGAACAGACTTGCCATCCAAAAAATTTCCCCCCTTCGGGCCACCGGGGCTTCGACCAATATCTCCAACAAGATTAACAGAATACGCCGATAATGTCTCAAATCTCTTTGGTGTTCTTTTTATCGGGATGCTGAACGCCCCAACCACAATGAAGTGGAGAATCGTAGAGATTACGAGCATTTTAAACCAGGTTTCTTCTTTCATGATAATCCGGCAGTCAGCGTTTCAGGCTTCGGTGATTAGTAAAATATGTGTTGTTTCCATGATTCTTATTTAAGTGCTGATAGCCTGACACTTGTTCACCATTATTCCTCCGCAGGCTTTGTCACTATATTTACCTTCTCCACTCCCGCTTCCTTTACAATACCCATACAAGTCACAACAAATCCGTAAGGAACATTTTTATCTGCCCTTAAGTAAATTTCTTTGCTGTTTTTGTTTGAAAAAAGGAGCTGTATTGCCGCCTTGAGGTCTTTTACATCTAATCTTTTTTCGTTTAATATGAGTTGTTTATTGCTTGAAATACTGAGTATTTGGGGCTCATCTTTGGTTGGCAGAGGTTTTGTTGTTACCCTGGGAATATCGATATTCATTCCATGCTGCATCATTGGCGCCGTTATCATGAATATGATAAGCAGGACAAGCATAACATCAACAAGGGGGACGATGTTTATTTCAGAAAGAGGGGCTTTTGAATCCTTTAATAACTTCATTTATCCAGAAGGTTCATTATATACATAGATGCATTTTCCATTTTTGATAGAATTCGTTTCAGCCTGCCGTTGAAATAATTATATGCAAGTACTGCCGGTATAGCTGTTGCAAGGCCTATAGCAGTGGCAATGAGCGCTTCACTTATGCCTGGCGCAACAACAGACAGGCTTGTTGTTCCCTTTAGCCCTATCTCACGGAACGAATCCATGATGCCCCATACCGTACCGAACAAACCAATAAAGGGTGCAGTGTTTGCTGTTGTTGCGAGAAAAGAAAGTCTTCTTTCAAGCCTCTCTGTCTCTTCAGACATAGTTATTTTTAAAGCATTTTCAACGGACGGCATTATTTCAGGTCTTATCCCGGGATTTTCTTTTTGTCTTGAGGCAATCTCTTTATAAGATGCAAACATCAAACGATAAAAGGTGTTGTTGGGTGTTTCCCTGTATGTTGTTACTAATTTCTTAAAAGAATCCGCATCTCTTGCAGTTCTCATAAATCTTTCCGAATCCTTCTCTGTTCTACTATATTGCTTAAATTTATATAGTATGATTGTCCATGATATAATCGAAAATATAAAAAGAATCGATACAACTGCCTTTGCAACCGGCCCGGAAGCATAGAGCAGACTTAAAATACCACCCGTATAATTATTTAAACTAGATATATCCACGGCAAAAAAACATACAACATATTGCCTGTCTTGTAAATAAAAAAACCCCCTGGGCGGTCCCAGGGGGAAGGGGGGTTATTATGAGAAGCTAATGAGGGTGATGTCGATATTAAAGTGTTACTTGTGAATAAATGAACAACTCCTTGAAATACAATTTAGTCATAAAGCATCTGTATATGTAATAGCTGCTAATAACCTGTTTTATTAGGTTTTTAGTACATTTACTATGTGAATTATTTAACATGATTATATATAATACATAAAATAATTATTGTCAAGATAAATATTACAATTGTTAAATATTATTTAGCTAATTGAATTAATGCCGGTTGCATCAACAAAAAGATTTTTGATGAATAATTTAGAGCTCTTTTGCTTGCAAAAACACTTGCGTGCTGTGGGCAATAATATTTATATCAATATGTCAGTCACTCCCCGTAATACAGAGTTATGTCTCATTTTATTTTCCGTAAAACAAGCCTACAGCTTTTCTCACCTCATTCATTGTTTCTTTAGCAATAATGCTGCATTTGTCACCTCCTGTGTTTATTACATCCTTTATATAATCGGGATTCTCGTTCAGAGAAATAGCCCTCTCCCGTATCGGAGTCAGTTCTTCCATCATATTTTTAAAAAGCATTGTTTTGCAGTCAATACAACCAATCGCAGCATTTCTACAGCCTTTATCTACCTCTAACAGTGTATCGTTTGGTGAAAAAGCCCTGTGTATTGTATATATATTGCAAACTTCAGGATTGCCGGGGTCTTTTCTCCTTACCCTGTTTACATCTGTTACTGCTGTCCTCAGCTTTTCCCATATGGAGTTTTTATCTTCCAATAAACCTATGTAATTATTCATTGATTTGGACATCTTGCTCGCCCCGTCCACCCCGAGAATCTTCGGTGCCACAGAGAGGATCGCCTGCGGTTCCGGAAAAAAGTTCCCATATTTGCTGTTGTATTTTCTTGCCACTTCTCTTGATAGCTCTACATGCTGAACCTGATCTTCGCCAACCGGAACAAAACCTGCTTTGTACAAAAGAATATCCGCAGCCTGTAGTACAGGGTATCCCATTAGCCCCATATTTATATTTGCCCGGTGTTGTTTTGATTTTTCCTTAAATTGCGTCATCCGCTCAAGTTCGCCTATCGGAGTCACACAATTAAATATCCAGGCAAGCTCTGTATGCTCCGGCACATGGGATTGGACAAGGATTTTACATTTTTCGGGTGACAAGCCGCAGGCAAGAAGTATCAAAGCCGTATCAACAGTCCTGCTTCCAAGCTTCTCTATATCATACTCCACGGTTATTGCATGATAATCAACCACACAAAAAATACAATCATATTCATCCATCAAACTAACCCAATTTCGTATTGCACCTACATAATTTCCCAGATGAATTTCGCCTGTCGGCTGAATTCCGCTAAATATTCTTTTCATGTATTCCTCCGGATACGGCCACGGCTTTCAACAATGCGTCTGCGGCAGTTGTTCCAATTATTAAGATTCGGTTCGTTTCGCGTCATCCCGCTTGGCAGGATTATGAAACAGCATTTCAATTTAACTTAAAAAGTCTTTAAAATCAATTGGGAATCATGAAAATATTATTGGCGGCAAGTTATGGAGAATTTACACGCACTCATTAAATAATGATGTTCAATAGTTGGCTCTTCATAATGTTTTTGTCAATAATCTCCAGTTTAGCATTATATGTTTCCGGCTGAAGCACTCCCAGTAACGTATTTATCCTGTCCTGATTTATTATAGTCGAGGCAGATTTTTCTTTTTCTTTCACCAGGGCAAGAGGCTTTTTCTTTGTGGATAATTCAACTTTATCAATAAAATTATCTTGTTTATGCTCTTTCAGCGTTGTGGACAACGCCTTGCTCTTCTCTTGAGACCGGTCAATCATACTTTTTTGTGTTGATAATTCCAATTTGTCTATAGTTTCTTTGTTTTTTGAAAGAAGGGCATCGGTCTCGGGTAAATCTTTTATATGCGCTGCATCTGGCTTTAAGACACTATCAAGGATAGCTGATTTTCTTTTTTTGTCTATCTTCATTCTATACTGATTAAAAGCAAAATGTATGCCATATTCCAATATTAAAAAATGTAATATATAAAGGGTGTTGCAACTCATTGCTATATAACCTGGCCGGGAGTGTCAAATAAATGTCATAAATCCTGTTGGGAGATTATACAAATTTTCGACTTTGTTACCCTATAATGTGGAGTTTGCTCTTTTTTGGTCTTTTTTTAAGGAGGATGTATGTTGCACCTGGCCCTCCGTCACACATCCTGCAGCTTGAGAAGGCGATGATCCATTTGCGGTACATTGCCTTGATGATCCAGGTTTTTAGATTTTCTTTCAAAACAGGAGCATTTCTTGATTTTAAACCTCTCCCATGTATTACTCTGACGCAGTGCTTTCCCGATAATACGGCCTCTTTTATAAAAACTTCAAAGGCAATTTGAGCGGTTTTTGTGTCATAGCCGTGAAGATCGAGCGTTTTTTGAATTGAAAAATCACCGGAACGCAGTTTTTCCATAATAAAGGGATTGATGCCTTCGATATAGCCTTCCATATACTCGGGAAGATTTGAAACTGTGAACGTATAATCGTCCTGAAGCGTTTCCCTGAGACAGTTTTTAACGTTTTCTCCGTTTGTAAGAATGATACAATGTAAATGTAACTCTTTATCGACTCTGTTTATCCGGTAATTGGGTTTTCTCACATCCTTCATTGCTTCTGAGAAGACACTATTGTCGTCCTCTCTGGTCAGAGGAATATTAAATTCCAATGGCTTGACATGTATAGGAAGATCTGTGAAGAACCGGTATATGGAATCGTCTCTCTGCATACTTGAAATTTACCCTAAGCAAGAAAAAAGTTCAAGTCATCAACTACGGCAAAGCTGGAGGTTTACTTTACAGAGATGGTTTATACAACAACAAAAAGATTGCACTGAAATAGGTTTTCATACATAATTAAGAAAATGAAGACAATGTTAGCGGCTCGCCCTTGGCAGCCGCTAACTTCATGATAAGAAAAAATCTGAGAGGTTAATATGAAATTTCCGGAATACAGGCCGAGGAGATTAAGGAAAAATGATAAGTTGAGGGGTATGATTCAGGAAACGGAGCTATCAACAAGACACCTCGTGTACCCCATGTTTGTCAAGGA
The DNA here is from genome assembly GCA_026388275.1 of Pseudomonadota bacterium. Lineage (NCBI taxonomy): Bacteria > Pseudomonadati > Pseudomonadota > Pseudomonadota bacterium. The sequence goes on along the minus strand of JAPLKB010000017.1, from coordinate 25,364 downwards.
GATGCAGGAAGAAAAGATGCCAATCCCTTCCATGCCGGATATTTATCAGTTTTCCGTTGAGGCGTTACTTAAGGAAATAGAAGATGTTGTAAGTCTGGGCATACCGGCAATCCTTCTATTCGGCATCCCGGAAAAGAAGGACGAGACAGGCAGCGGTGCCTACGATAAAAACGGTATTGTGCAGAATGCAACAAGAAAGATTAAAAAGCTTTTCGGCGATGATATTATGGTAATCACCGATGTTTGCATGTGTGAGTATACAAGCCATGGCCACTGCGGGGTTATAAAGGACGGCCATGTGGATAACGACGAGACCCTGAAGCTTCTTGCAAAAAGCGCTCTCACACACACAATGGCAGGGGCAGACATTGTTGCCCCCTCTGATATGATGGACGGCAGGGTGAAAGCAATCAGAGAAATGCTCGATCTCCACGGCGACTATAATATGCCTATTATGAGCTATGCGGCAAAATACGCCTCATGCCTATACAACCCCTTCAGAGATGCAGCCGAGTCTGCACCTCAATTCGGCGACAGAAAAACATATCAGATGGACCCGCCAAACCAGCGGGAAGCCCTCCGCGAGATCATGCTCGACATTGAAGAGGGTGCGGACATTATTATGATAAAACCGGCCATGTTCTACCTCGACGTGCTTGCCGCTGCAAAAAGAGAGTTTAATATCCCGCTTGCTGCCTATTCCGTAAGCGGCGAGTATACAATGATAAAACATGCCGGTTCGAAGGGATATCTCGATTACAAAAGGACTGTGCTTGAATTGATGACCGGGGTAAGGCGCGCAGGTGCAGATATTATCATCACATATTTTGCAAAAGATATTGCTGAATGGCTAAGATAGAATCCCCTCTCAGGATGGTTGCATGGGAACTCACCCGGAACTGCAACCTTAACTGTATCCACTGCCGTGCCTCGGCAACACTCGGTCCTCATACCGGAGAATTAGACCTAACCGAATGCTTTAAGATTATTGACGAAATAGCCGATTTTGCTTCACCTACCATCATTCTGACAGGCGGTGAACCCCTCATCCGGGATGATATATTTGACATTATTGAATACGGTACTATGAAGGGTTTAAGGCTCGTTATTGCCATTAATGGAACTCTTCTTAATGAAGAAAAAGCAAAAAGACTTAAAACCGGCGGCATCAAACGGGTAAGCTTGAGTATAGACGGAAAAGACAACGTGACTCATGACAGTTTCAGGGGCGTTAACGGCTCATTTGCATCAGTAATAAAGGCAGCAGGAATATTAACAAATACTGGATTGCCGTTTCAGGTCAATTCAACGGTTACACAGCTAAATATGGAAGATCTCGAGCATATATACAGATTAACAAAATCCATCGGCGCCGTGGCATGGCACATTTTCCTTCTTGTACCTGTCGGTAGAGGTCGGGGGCTGAAAGGCAAAGAATTGAGTACTGACAAATATGAGCATGTGCTCGAGTGGCTTTATGGCATTGAAAAAAAGAACGAGCTTGAGATAAAAGTCACCTGCGCACCACATTATTACCGTATTATAAAGGAAAAAGGCGAAACACCAAAAAGTGCCGGATGTCTTGCCGGAAAACATTTCATGTTCGTATCTCATAAAGGTATTGCACAACCATGCGGTTATCTCGAAATCCCATCAGGTGATGTAAAAAAGGACGGGATAAAAAAGGTTTGGGAAACATCATCCATATTTAATCAGTTGAGAAATCTGTCATCTTACCATGGCAAATGCGGTGAATGCAGATACCTCAAAATATGCGGCGGGTGCAGGGCACGTGCATACGAACTTTACGGAGACTTCTTAGGCGAAGAACCATACTGCTCATATAAAGAAAAAGATTAACCCGGATATGTCATTAGCAATGATACTTATCCGAATTGAAATATGGGATTAATTATTTCTGGAAATATATAAGATCAGTTGCTGAAAAATTGCTACCCTTTTTAACCTTGGCCCAACAGGCATCCACACCGAAAAGCTCCGATACCTCAAGCTCCCCTTTGTATTTTCCTTTTATTGTTCCGAGCGGCATTTTTGTCTTTGAATCTATGATTTGTTCCCCTGGAGAATATACGTCAAGGATGCTGCCCTTGTCTATACCGGATTGTCTTCCAGCATTAACATAAATTTTTCCATCCTCAACTGATGCAACTCTTGCATGCCAATCCAGCGTGAGTATAGCCTTTAAAAGATCCTCTGCCAATAATTCTATAGCCAGATCTATTGCCTTTATCTTTGCTTTTTCTGTACTCATTTCACCTTTCTCTCTTGAGAGAGATATAGGGTTTCTGCCGGATAGTTGTTTGAGAACAATACCTGTGTCGGTATTGTAAACTTCAATAGAGATTTTAGATATCGCAAAAGAAGTCTCTTTTTCTTCTTTGCCCTCAATTTTTGAAGAACTGGTATAGATATCCGAAAGCGTTCCCTTTAAAACAGCCTGTATCCCATAAAGCTCATTTAAATATTTCATGTTTTCAGGGTTTGTAAGTGCTCCTTTGGTATTCACTGTATGGGGGTCTACACAGATAATTGCACCGGCGTTCTCAAGTCTCGTTATAAGCCGTCTTGTTGCCAGTTCTCCCAGACCCTCTTCTTTATAATTTGTCTGGTCTACCAGGGGCAGCACAATTACCCGCCTCTTCATCTTGGGCGACGGATAGTTAAATGTAATCATTGTCATGCCCGGCATAAAACCCATGCCTGCCGGAAGAGAACCGATCTGGTACGGATATACCATCTGCGGAGCAATTCCTTTCTTTTTTAGGTCTTCCTCAAGCCTGGCAATCCTTTTTTCCATTTCTTCGCGCTCTTTCTTTCCAGCCGGTCCACCCGCTGGACCAGTCAACAAATTCTCCCCGAAACGCGGGCTATACTGATCTTTTCTTACCCATACATATTCCGGCTCATAAGGTGTGAGCATATACTTTCTGTTGGATGCATAAATATATTGAACTCCGTCGATAACCTTGATATCGCCAGGCTTAGGTTTAGATTCATCAATGTTTTCAACGTTTTCCATTTTTTTGTCTGATTTGGCAGAAGGGGACTTTGCCGATGTGTCTTCTTTCTTTTTTGAAAAGGTACTGCAGGAAACAATAAACAATATTATTACGAGGAGGATCAGAAATTTTTTAAACATTTAGGTGATTATAGTTATTTATGGCGGCAAAGTCAAACAATAAAATATGATATCCAGATACACCCTCAAAAATGCCGGGCATTACTCTTCAAAGACATTAACAAACTTAAAATACTCGCCGTCAAATAATCCCCTGTCACTCAACTTTAATTTAGGTATAACAAGGAGCGCCATGAAGGAAAGGGTCATAAAGGGAGCATCCAGGTGTGAGCCGAGCTGCTTGGCAAGCCGGTCTATCCGTGAGTACTGCCTCGCCACGCTGAAACCATCCTCATCAGACATAAGACCTGCGATAGGAAGGGGGAGTATTTCCCGGACATTGTCATATGAAACCGCCAGCCCTCCCTTATGCTCAATAACAAGGTTTACTGCACTGCATATGTCTTCATCTGTAGCACCGACGGCAATTATATTGTGTGAATCATGTGACACAGATGATGCAATGGCGCCTTTCACCAAACCGAAGTTCTTCACAAAACCTATTGCGGGCATGAGATTCTTGTATCGGTTAACAACTGCAATTTTCAAAATGTCTCTCTCAATATCCGGAACAATATATCCGTTTTCCTGTTTCAATATTGCCTGGGCACTGCCGGTTATTACCTGATGATTTATCGCCTCTATTATATGTACTTTTATATGTACTTTATTCCCCCTTGCTTTCATTGCAAATTCGCCTGTATTATGCATTCCTGTCTTAAAATTATTGATGCAGCTTACTGTTGCGTGAGACAGTAAAGACTTTCCATTTTCGGCAACGATGCGACCCTTTATGTATGTCTTAAGTACATTAAAACTATTCAAATCATCAATCTCTATAAAGTCCGCATCATCTCCGGCCCTCAACAAACCTACATCGAGCCCATAATGCAGGACAGGGTTCACACAGGCACATTTCAATATAATCATTTTGTCTATACCCATGATAACCGCTCTCTTTACAAGACCGTTTATATGACCGGCAACAAGATCATCGGGGTGTTTATCGTCACTGCACAACATGCATTGTTCGGGATATTTTGCAATCAAATGGCTCAGGACATCAAAATTCTTCGCAGCAGACCCTTCCCTCAGAAGAAGCTTCATGCCCATGGACAGTTTTTCTTCTCCCTCGTCATACTGGAAGGTCTCATGGTCTGTTGATATGCCGGCGTCTATATACCGCTTCAACGCTTCACCTCTAAGACCGGGAGCATGACCGTCGATGGGTTTTCCGTTTTTTTTTGCAATCTCGATCTTCGCCATCACATCCGGGTCACCCTCTATAACGCCCGGAAAGTTCATCATCTCGCTTAAATATTTAATTTCCTTGCTTTCAAGCAAAGTTTCTATCTCGTATTGCCCAAGTGAGGCACCGGCTGTTTCAAAAACCGTTGCAGGCACACAAGGTGGTGCACCAAAGTAGAACTTGAAGGGAACAGACTTTCCGTTCTCGATCATGAACTTTATCCCATCCATGCCAAGCACGTTTGCAATTTCATGTGGATCAGATACGGTAGCCACCGTACCATGCATTGCTGCCAGTCTGGAGAATTCGGAAGGTGCCAGCATGGAGCTTTCTATATGAACATGTGCATCTACAAAGCCTGGAAGGATAAAGGTATCATATTTCTCATTATTCCTCGAAATGGCCGCTATTTTCCCGTTCTGAATGTCAATTATGCCGGGATAGATTATAGAATTTAATACATCTACGATATTGGCGGAAATTTTCATACACCGGAAAATGAGAGGATAAAAGGATGAGAGATTAAAAGGTTAACTAAACTTCATCCTTTCCCGATTTATTCGAATATAGAGCACCGAAACGGCGTGCCCTGTTACTTGCCGACACTGATAATATTAGTTTCGCTGTATGCACGCATATATGCATTGATATTCTTCTGTGCAATCACCCCGAAACGTTCCCGAACCGGTTCCTCCAACGCTTCTATGCTGACAATACCCGAGGCTTTCACCAAAGATCCTATCATGGTGGTATTTGTAATTGGTATGCCAAGCTCCTCTTTTGCTATCTTCGAAGCATCAACATGGGCTATGTTGCGTCCCGGAAACATCGCCATCAACTCATCGGCAGACTTATTGGAATTTATAATGATAAAACCATGTTCTTTTAAGCCGGCTGTCGGGTTTGCGGCAACCAGTAATGTGGGGTCCAGTATAATAACATTATCCGGGTAATATATCTTGGACCTGAGCCTGATAGGCGTATTTGAAACACGTAAAAAAGCCTGAACAGGAGCACCTCTCCTTTCCGGACCAAAACTCGGGAATGCCTGAGCATAGTGATTAAGTTTTATTGCAGCCTGGGCAACAATTTCTGCGGACGTAACTGCGCCTTGGCCTCCTCTTCCGTGAAATCTTACCTCTATCATTTATCCTCTCCTTTTGACGTAAAAATATTTTTTATTCTCCATTCCGTGCCCTTTGGCGAATCCTGTAAAAAGATACCCTGCCCGGATAGCATTTCACGGATTTCATCCGCTCTCTTATAATTCTTACTATTTCTCGCATCTATCCTTTCTTTCATCAGACCTTCAAGAGAAGGCGTATCTAATCCGACACGCCTTAGGTGACGGATTTTCTCTTGGGAATCGAATGTATCGAAATCGCTTTTTAAGAATCCAAGGACATCTGCAATCGAAGTAAAAACATTCTTGGTATAGATAATGAACGGCCAGGCACTTTCATCGTTACTGTCAATCAACTTATTCAGCATCTTTGACAGCTCAAACATATAGGACAATGCAAGCGCTGTATTGAAATCATCATCCATAGCCTCATAGAATTTCTTTTCAATCTCTGCAGCTTCATTAAATTCCTTTGTTGCAACTTCTTTAGATCTTTCTATTTTTAAGGCTCTCTCAAGGGTATAGTAGAGCCGGTAAAGACTGTTGTTGCTATCTTCTATCGATTTTTCGTTGTAATCTACTGGACTTCTATAATGTGTTGAAAGAAAAAAGAGCCTTAGTGACTCGGGGTGGTATTCTTTTACAAAATCCTTTATTAAAAGAAAGTTACCCAGAGATTTAGACATTTTTTCCTTCTGAATGTTAACAAAACCGTTATGCATCCAGTAATTTACGAACTTACTGCCCGTGGCAGCTTCTGTCTGAGCTTTTTCATTTTCATGATGCGGAAACACCAGATCTTTTCCTCCGCCATGGATATCAAAAGGGTTGCCAAGGTACTTTGTGCTCATAACAGAGCACTCAAGGTGCCAGCCCGGCCTTCCTTTTCCAAAGGGGGTGTCCCATGAGGGCTCACCTTCTTTTGACGCTTTCCAAAGTGCGAAGTCAAGGGGATTTCTTTTTCTTTCATCCACTTCAACCCTTGCGCCCGCTATCATTTCTTCAAGGGGTCTTTTTGAAAGGGCGCCATAGTTTTTGAAACTCTCAACGGAAAAGTAGATATCGCCGTTTATGTTATAGGCATAGCTTTTTTTCAGAAGTGTTTCGACAAGAGCAATCATATCATCAATATGGTCGGTTGCCTTCGGCTCATGGGTAGGTCTTAAAATGTTCAGCGCATCCATATCCTCGTAAAAAGATGTTATGTATTTCGCGCCTACATCTTTCCAGGGAATTCCTTCTGCATTGGCCTTTTTAATAATTTTATCGTCAATATCGGTGAAGTTTTTTACAAAGGTAACTTCATAGCCCCTTGTCTTCAGGTATCTGTAAATCACGTCAAAAACAATTGCGCTCCTGGCATGTCCCACGTGACAATGGTCATAAACAGTAACGCCGCATACATACATTTTGACGGCATCAGGCTGCACAGGTATAAATTCTTCTTTTTTTCCTGTAATCGTATTGTAAACTCTTATAGCCATGGCGTATTTTTAACATAACGGACAGCGCATTGTCAAAAGTATCTTTGATGGAGCTTCCTGACTTTTTCATCGGGTGCAGAAAGTCCTAATTAAGTTTAAATACCGGCAATCAACAGGGAGGAAAAACCATAATGGGGAATAGGCAGCATATTGTTAAAAAAGAAAGTTTCCTCTCAATCTTGTACCTACAGGGAAATCTCTTCTTTAGTCAGATAGCACTGCGGGTCTTCTGCCCACACATCGCCTGTCACAGCCTCTGCCCTGACCCTGAAATTCCCCCCGCATATATTGAGCCATTTGCACATTGCGCATCTGCCTTTAACAAAGTGTTTCTTATCTTTCAGCTTTGCCATAAGCTCATTTGAGGTGTCCATCCAGATTTCGCTGAAGGGCCTTTCTCTAACATTGCCAAAAGCATAATGCCTCCAGAACTGGTCTGCATGGACATATCCTTCCTCATCCACACAGGCAATACCTCTCCCAGATGCATTCCCTTCATTCATCATAAGGAGTTCATATACCTCTTCCGCCCTTTTCCTGTCCTCTTTCAAAAGCCGTAAATATATGTAGGGACCGTCTGCGTGGTTATCAACAGTAAGCACTTCAATCGGCCTGCCTTTGTCAAAAAAGGTCTTTGTACGCTCCAGAATATAATCAACAACATTCCTTGACTCATTGTGCGGAAGATCTTCTTCAATCAGTCTGGAGCCTCTTCCTGCATATACAAGGTGATAGAAACAAACCCTCTCTATACCTTCTTCCTCAATAAGGTCAAAGACCTTTGGAATCTCTTTATAATTTCTTTTGTTTATTGTGAACCGCAAACCTACTTTTATCCCTGCCTTCTTTGCATTCCTGATCCCGGTTATGGCACGGCCAAAAGCCCCCTCAACACCCCTGAAGGCATCATTTATTTCTCCAATGCCGTCAATGCTTACCCCTACATAGGAGAGAGAGAACTCTGAAAACACCTGCGCCTTTTCCTGCGTAATGAGAGTACCGTTTGTTGAGATGACTGCCCGCATTCCTTTTTTGACTGCATGACCGATAAGGTGCGGCAAGTCATCCCTGAGCAGGGGCTCGCCTCCTGAAAAGAGGATTACAGGCGCACCAAAGGCAGCAAGGTTATCAATCATATCCATGCCTTCCTGTGTTGAAAGCTCTTTCCCTCTGTATCCCTCGTTTTCGGCAAAGGCATAACAGTGCACACATCTCAGATTGCACCGTTTTGTCATATTCCACACAACTACAGGTTTCTTATCCTCCGAAAACTGGAGCAGATGCGAAGGCAGTTTTGACGAATCCCTGCCATACCTGAGAGGGTCTGAGGCTTCAACGGCTCCACAGTACAACTTTGATATGCCGATCATGATGTTATTTTGTATGTAAAATATGCAAAAGTCAACGAAGTTATCTCTGCGCCCCCATCCATCCGGATTAAAATCATCCCGAAAGTTCCTTATAAAGCATTGGAGGCTCAAAATTTAAGAATCTGTTATACTTTAACTGTGTTATAATCAATCAGATTTAAAAAACCATGTTAAAGGAGTATCAAAATATGCCCTTTTTAGAAATTATCTCGGTGATAATTCTTTTAATCCTAAACGGTATTTTTTCAGCAGGGGAAATGGCCATTGTTTCGATGAGAAAGAGCGAGATAAGGGAAATGGTAAAAGAAAAAAAAAAAAAAAAGGCCGAGGCATTGTTCGAAATGAAGGAAAATCCGGAAAGGTTCCTGTCTGCAGTACAAATCGGCATTACTTTGTTCGGCACTCTTGCTTCAGCAATAGGAGGCGTCTTTTCGGTAAAATACTTAAAACCATTATTTGACAGGGTACCTTTTGTCCGGGTGATAAGCGACAGTGTTTCTCTCGTAATTGTGGTAGTGGTACTGACGTATTTTTTTCTCATTATCGGTGAGCTTGTACCGAAATATATCGGCATAAATTATAAAAAACGGGTTGCTCTCTGGGTTACACCCATATTCGGGTTTACCTCCAGAGTATTCTTTGTTTTTGTTAATTTTATGTCACTTTCTACAATGTTCGTGGTGCAAAGTCTTAATCTGAAAAAACGCGAAGAACATGTAGGAGAAGGTGAAATAAAAATACTGCTGGAGGAAGGCAGGAGGAAGGGCATCTTCGATAAGACAGAGGAGGAACTGATTCATGGCGTATTTGAATTTGCCGACAAATCAGTCAAAGATGTTATGGTCCCCAAACCGAATATTTACAGCATCAATATTGAAGAAAGCAAGGAAACAATCATGGAATATATCGTTGAAAATGAGTTTTCACGTTACCCTGTTTACAAGCACAATCATGATAACATTGTAGGTATTGTCTATCTTAAAGATATTTTTAAGCAAATGTGGGGCCAGCAGGCGCATTTCAATCTTGAAAGACTGGTGAGAAAACCCTATTTTGTACCTGATACAATGAAAGTGAGCGTCTTGCTGAAAGAAATGCAGAAGAGACGCCAGCACCTTGCTATTGTAATTGATGAATATGGAACAACCGTTGGCATTGTAACACTTGAAGACCTTATGGAGGAAGTATTCGGGGAGATTATGGATGAGACAGATGTGGACGACAGGATAGAAAAACTGAAGGATGGTACTGTCATTATCGATGCCTCCTATTCTGTCAGGGACCTGAACAACAGGTTAAATATCAATCTGCCGGAATCTCCTGATTATGAGACTCTCGGCGGGTTTATCCTTGTCCGGATTCAGGACATCCCAAGGGGCGGAGAGATAATTTATCATGGTGCGCATAGATTCACCATAGTGGGCATAGAAGGAAAAAGGATTACAAAAGTTAAACTGGACAAACCCTGAAGAAAGTCAGCCGCAAGTTGATAACCATATTCCCATTGAAAATACAGGGGTTATATGGTAGGTTTATCAGATTGAAAAGGAGGTAACATATGGGATCTGATACAAAGAAGGTGGAATTGAGAAGAAAGAGGAAAAGAACAGCTTCAGGAAAGAAGAGAAAAAGAGTTATGTCTAAGATGTCCACACCGGTTTTTCCTATCCACATAGAAAAAAATGAGTAATGCTTTCCGTTATGAAATAGGTCCGATTAGACCTCCAAATGAGGCATACAGCCTTTTGTTGAGGTTTACCCGGAACTGCCCTTGGAACCAATGTGCCTTTTGCCACGTATACAAAAAGAGGAAGTTCGAAGCAAGGGATCTGGAAGAGATAAAAAAAGACATTGATACTGTAAAAGCCATACAAGACGATATTGTAAATTTATCGCTGGAAAAGGGGTTCGATGGTAAGATAACCGAATCTCTGGCCGAATACATATTCTCCGGCAACACCTATAATGAATGTTACAGGAGCGTAGCTATCTGGCTTTATTTTGGCGGGAAAAACGTATTTGTACAGGATGCAAATTCTCCTGCCATGAAAACGGATGTTTTTGTCAGTGCACTGGAATATTTAAAAGATAAATTTCCAACTGTAGACAGAGTAACATCCTATGCCCGTTCAAGAACTATTGCAAAAAGATTATCCGTTGATGACTTAGTAAAGATGAAAAATGCCGGGCTTACAAGGCTTCACATAGGTCTTGAATCGGGCAACAACGCCCTCCTTAAGTATATGAAAAAAGGGGCAACCAAAGAAGATCATGTTGAATGTGGAAAAAAGGTCAAAGAATCAGGCATAGAACTTTCTGAATATATTGTTCTCGGCATGGGCGGCAAAAAATGGTGGAAAGAACATGCAATTGAAACTGCTGAAGTCCTTAACCGCATAGACCCGGATTTCATAAGGTTCAGAACATTAAAAGTTTTAAAAGATATGCTTCTTTACGAAAAACTTGAAACAGGTGATTTTACACTTTCGACAGAAGAGGAAATCGTTCTGGAGGAAAGGCTGTTAATAGAGAACCTGGATGGAATTACAAGCCATATAAAAAGTGACCACATTCTTAACCTGCTCGAAGAGGTCGATGGCAAGCTTCCGGAAGATAAAAAAAAGTTGCTGTCGATTATTGATGAATTTCTTTCTCTTACCGAGGAACAGAAGCTTGTATTCAGGTTCGGTAGAAGAGCCGGCATTTACAGAGGATTAAACGATTTAAATGATGAGCTTACATACTTCAAAATAAAAAAGCAAATCCGTGAAATGGAATCAAAAGAACCGGGCAGCACTGAAAAAACCCTCTCGCTGCTACTTGATAATTATATTTAACAAAACAGATAATCCCATATTTTCCATTAAGATAAGTAACGGTGTCGGGTTATTCCCAGCAAACACGCTTATTACGCTCCTGCGGCTTCATTCGCTCGCGTTCGGCTTCGGAACTTCTGCTTATGCAGAAGGCCAAGCTTCCATTACCGGGGCTTGTGTCGCCCCCTCCACGAACCAAGTCCGTGGAGCCTCCCCCTCTCGCTCACCTAGTGAGCTAAATGAGATACCTGCCTCTCGACGGTTTACTTAGAACAACCCGACACCGTTACCAGTGACACATCCGGGATAATTTTTTGAGACCTTCGCAAAACTCCACAATATTCGCCCCTTGACCACTCAGGCAAAAACCCCTTATAATAAGAAAATTTGAAACGCAGGGAGAAGACTATGATAAATACCGTTATTTTATTTGGAAGCCCGCGAAAAGAGGGCAATACAGTCCAGCTTGTAAACATATTGTCGAAAACATTAAGAGAAAAAGGACATAACGTTAGAACTATATACCTTAACGACCTGAACATCAGGCCCTGTCAGGGATGTCTTGCCTGTTTGCCTGAGGGAATATGCAGGATAAATGATGATATGAAAGACATACGTAAATATATGATGGAATCTGACATTATTGTCTATGCAACGCCCATCTACTGGTTTTCCCCATCCAGTCAATTGAAACTTGTAATTGACAGGTCTTTAGCTTTTCTTGATGAAAACTATGGGTCACGGATCAAAGGTAAAAAGGCCGTCACCATCATGACCTGTGCTGATGAAGATATTGAAACATGCAGGCCTTCCATAGATATATTCAAGAAGACCTTCAGCCTCCTTGGCCTTGAATATGCGGGCAGCATTGAAGCAATTGGATGCGAAGAGAAATGCACAGTCAGGAACGAGTATAAAAAGAAAACAAAAAAACTCGCAGAATCAATAGCATGAATATAAAAGGCCCCCTGTATTTTACAACAAAAAAGGTGGGCAAAGCTATCTGGGATTATCAGATGCTCAAAGAAGGGGATAAGGTACTGATCGGCGTGTCAGGCGGCAAAGACAGCCTTTCCCTTCTCAGGATCATGAAGGAACGGATAAAATTTGTCCCTATAAACTATGAGATCACCGCATGTTTTGTGGATATGGGTTTTGACTGGATCAATAAGGACATATTAATAGAACATTTTAAAAAAGAAGAAATTCCTTATATCGTTGCGCCGCACCCTGACGGATGGAACGGAGAAGAAACCTTCGGCTGTTTCTGGTGCAGCTGGAACAGAAGAAAGGCATTGTTCGACCTTGCCTACAAAGGCGGGTATAACAAGATTGCCTTTGCCCACCACATGGATGACATTATTGAAACAATGCTTCTGAATCTCTTTTTTCAGGGTGAAATAGGCACCATGCGTCCCTATCAGGAGATGTTTGACGGCGAGCTCGCAATCATAAGGCCCCTGGCATATGTAGAGGAAAAAGAGATAGTCAGGCTTGCAAAGGTGCTCGAACTGCCTGTCATCTCCTCTGAATGCCCCAATGGTAAAACATCCAAAAGGAGTCTTGTAAAAGGCATCGTTGCAGAACTTAAAAAACATAACCCGAATGTAAAGAAGAATATCTTCCGGAGCCTGCAGAAGGTAAGGAAGGAATATCTGCTGGATTGATTGTAATACCATGCTTCTCGTGCTTCCTGTCATAGCATGAAAAAGGTGGTGACGAGGTTTGTTTTTACTTTACATGAATGCATATCACACGTATAATATGCGTATAAATATGTGGAGGTGATAACAATGCCTAAATGCAAACTCAATATCACAATTGATGGAGACCTTATTGAATATATAAAAATCTATGCAGAACAACAGCGAACTACGGTATCCGAGGTTTTTACGCAATTTATTCTTAATCTTAAACGGGTTAAAGAAAAAGACCCTACAGAAATAATTCTGGCTGATAATGAATTTAAGGAAACCCTCATGCAAACTATCGCAAGCATTAAATCCGGTGATGCAAAATGGTTAAAATATGATGAGGTTTTCTGATGGAAGTCTTGTTTAGCAATGCCTTTGTCCAGTCTCTCAAAAAACATAGCTCCATTAAAAAGATAATCCGGAAAAAGGTAGATATGATAATAGAAAATCCTATTGCCCTGGGAGAACCCTTAAAAGGTAACTTCAGGGGATACTACAGCTGTCCTGTCAAAAAAAACTTTCTTATCATCTATTTGTATTGCAGGTTATGTAGAAAAAAAGGTGATGAAAAAACAGTCCTCTGCTTCAATTGCCATGAAAATAATGATGAAACCATCAAATTTGTAGACATGGGGCCACACGATAAAGCATATATTCAAGGTTAACGATTGGTACAGCGTTGTAACATAAGAAAATATTTGTATTTTCCATCTTTGAGAGTTAGAATTTTCATTACAGGAAAATGAAAAAAAGAATAGTGGTGTTGAACGACAGCCAGAGTGAAGGGATGAGGACTTACCAGCTTAGTTAAAAACATTTGCGATATTAACTATTAATGGAATATAACAGATAACGACAGAGGCAAACAATGTCTAAAACTCAAAGCATAATATCTCCAAACCTTGAGCAGTTTATCGAGCAAAAAGTTCTTGAAATCATTGGTGACCCGGATTCAGGTCTTCAATTAAAAAAGGATTTCAAATTAAAATTAGAAGAAAGGCTAAAAAACCATTCTAAACGAACTTCCCATAAAGAGGTCTTAAAGAAATTTGTATAAGCTTGAATGGATCTCTTGTTTTGTCTTAAAGCCAACATAACCCTGAAATTTCATTGACAAAAAGCCTTCATAGGGATAGGATTTCACAAACCACAGAGTATAAATAAACTTACCGTCCATCCCAAGGGGAGAGAAAAGGAGCGTGAGTGCCCGATAAAGAAGCCACTGCCCGCATCAAGATTAACAAGCTGCTCGAAGCAGCAGGGTGGCGCTTCTTCGCTTCAGCAAAAAGCCCTGCCAATATCTGTCTTGAACCAAGTGTCACGATCAAATCTATTGATCTCAACGACATGGGCCAGAACTTCGAGAAAACAGGCAAAGGTTTCATTGACTTCCTGCTTCTTGATGCAAAGGGATTCCCTTTCATCGTCCTTGAAGCAAAGTCAGAGGACAAGAACCCGCTTGCCGGCAAAGAACAGGCACGCAAATACGCCCGTTCCCAAAACTGCCGCTTTGTCATCCTGTCCAACGGCAACCTGCACTATTTCTGGGATTTGGAACGTGGCAACCCCTATGTCATAACTTCCTTTCCAACCCCGGATTCGGTGACAAACTATCAAAAAGTTACACCCAATCCTCAGCGCCTTATCGAAGAGCAGGTCGGCGATGATTACATCGTTCTTACCCAGCGCCCGAATTATCAGTCTGAAGCTGCGTGGCGCAATGATGCGGAACGCCCCGGTTATATCCAGTCCAACAAACTGCGTTTCTTGCGCCCCTATCAATTGAAAGCCGTCCACATGCTTCAAGCTGCCATAAAGGAAGGTAAAGACCGTTTTCTTTTTGAAATGGCCACAGGAACCGGCAAAACCCTCACTGCCGCCGCTGTTATCAAACTTTTTCTTCGCACCGGCAATGCCCGGCGTGTCCTCTTCCTTGTGGATCGCCTCGAACTTGAAGATCAGGCCAAAAAAGCATTCACGTCTCTGCTGTCCGCCGATTTTCAAACAATCATCTACAAGGAAAACCGGGACGACTGGCGGCGTGCGGAGATCGTGGTCACCACTGTGCAATCCCTGCTTTTCAACAACAAATATCAGCAGCTCTTCTCTCCGACCGATTTTGACCTCGTCATCTCCGACGAAGCGCACCGTTCTATCGGCGGCAATGCCCGCGCTGTTTTTGATTATTTCATCGGCTACAAGCTGGGTCTCACTGCCACGCCCAGGGACTACCTCAGGAAGTTCGACAATACTAATCCATCCACCCGCGATCCCCGCGAGTTAGAGCGTCGGCTGTTGCTCGACACCTACCGTACCTTCGGTTGTGAAAACAGCCAGCCAACCTATCGCTATTCACTGCTGGACGGCGTGAAGGAAGGTTACCTTATTAATCCCACGGTAGTGGATGCCCGTACTGAAATCACCACAGAACTACTTTCTGATGTGGGTTTCGTCGTCTCTTTTGTTGATGAAACAGGCGAGGACCAGCAGGAGGCATTTAAGCAACAGGAGTTCGAGAAGCGTTTTTTCGCCGATGCCACTAACCAGCTTTTCTGCAAGACCTTCCTTGAAAATGCCCTGCGCGATCCTGTCAGCGGGGAGATCGGCAAGTCCATTATCTTTGCCGTCAGCCAGAACCACGCCGCCAAGTTGGCGCAAATTTTAAATCAGATGGCCGACAGGATGTTCCCCGGCAAATACCAATCCGACTTTACAGTACAGGTCACATCCCAGATCCCCGACGCCCAGCAGTTTACCATCAACTTCGCCAATAATAATCTGCTCGGCTCGGCAAACTTTCTGCCTGCTTACAAGACCAGCAAGGCGCGGGTCTGTGTGACCGTAGGTATGATGACCACCGGTTACGACTGCACTGACATTCTCAATCTCTGCCTTTTCCGCCCCATCTTCTCGCCGACTGATTTCATCCAGATCAAGGGGCGCGGCACCCGCAATCACAACTTCCTTGAACAGCTTTTCGATGACAGTCTCAAAGATAACGTAAAACAGCCGCAGAAGTCCGCCTTCAAGCTCTTCGACTTCTTTGCCAACTGCGAGTATTTCGAGGAGGAATTCAAATACGATGAAGTGCTCAAATTGCCGAAACCCCAAAGCGGCCGCCGTGAAGGGGGAGATGGCGCACCAATAGTCACAGGCGGCGTCTACGACCACCCAGGCGCGGACATCCTTGCCTCTATCAGGGAAGAAACTATTGGCTTTGAAGGGATGAAGATCGACCGCATGTTCTTCGAGAAATTCGAGGACACCATACGCGAGAACGCGACTATCGCCAGCGCTGTCGAAGCCGGGCAATGGGATCGCATCATTGACTACGTCAACCGCGAGGTCTTTGACAAACCCGAGGAATACTACAACCTCGACAAGTTGCGCAAAGCTGCTGCCGTGGATCGCCGCCTTACCCTGCGCGAGATCCTGGAAAAAATCTTTGGCCTGATCCCGCGTTTTAAGTCCAGGAATGAACTGCTGGAAGAAGAATTTGCCAAATTTGTCGCTGACTACAAACCTGAAGAGGCCGAGGCCATCCCGGCAATCAAGAATTATTTTAAGGCCTATGTCACCAGTGATTCGATCCGCCACATCATTGAGGGCAAGCTTTTCACCGATCTTGCCACTAATCCGGTTTTTTCCAGCCGTGACTTTAAGGCTGTGCCTCCGAAATATCGCAGTCTCATCCCGGAATATGTCAAGGATTACGTGTCTTTGAACCAGTTCACCACATAGAGGGTAAAATGATATGACTACTAATGAACCTTTGATACCAAAGCATGGCGGCTACCGAAAGCTAAAGAGCTTTCAGGTGGCACAACTGATTTATGATATAACGGTCCGTTTTTGCGATAGCTACATTGAAAAACGCAGCCGCACTCACGATCAAATGGTACAGGCGGCAAGGTCTGGTGTGCAGAACATTGCAGAAGGAAGTCAAGCCTCGGGAACCTCGAAAAAGACCGAGCTCAAACTCACAAACGTGGCAAGAGCCAGCCTCGAAGAGTTGCGGCTCGACTATGAAGATTTCTTGCGCCAGCGTGGATTACCGATATGGGATCGTAACGATCCCCGCAGACAGGGACTGATCGACCGCCGATGCGCAACCGCTGGTGAGGTGGTACAATGGGTGCGGGAAGAACAACGAAAACAGGATGGTGGACGAGGTGGACAGAGTAGTGGACTTAGTGGACAGAATGCGTCCACGCCGTCTACTGTAGCTCCTTTGTCTACATCGTCCACCAGGTCTACAGTGTCCACTCCGTCCACCAGGTCTGTTGCGTCCACTCCGTCCACCAGGTCTGTTGCGTCCACTCTGTCCACTGTAGCTCCTTTGTCTACATCGTCCACAAAGTCCACGCCGTCTACCAGTCCTGCAATCTCCGTTCCTACCTTTCCCGAAATTACTGCCAACGCTGCCCTGGTGTTGCTGGTGGTGGCCTGCAGTCTGCTTGACCGACAACTGGCAGCCCAGGCAAAAGCCTTCGAGACAGAAGGCGGCTTTACTGAGCGCCTCTACCGCGTGCGCTCCGAAAAGCGATCATCACGCTTTTCGTCCACCCAGTCCACTAAGTCCACCGGTTCTACAACGTCCACTAAGTCCACTGACGATTAAGGAGACCCATGCTCGACACTGACACCAAACGCCGTATAGATACCGCCCGCGATATCCTCGTCGGCAAAGTGCCCGACCCCAAGAGCCAGGTGGAACAGATCACCATCGCCCTCATCTACAAGTTCATGGACGACATGGACGCTGAGAGCGAGGAGTTCGGCGGGAAGCGCAAGTTCTTTGCCAATGAGTTTGCTCACTACGGCTGGGCTAAACTTATGCGCTCCGGTCTGGGCGGCCACGAGACACTGAATCTCTACGCCGAAGCCATTGCCAGAATGCCGGAGAACCCCGGCATCCCGCTGCTTTTCCGCAACATTTTCAAGAACGCCTATCTGCCTTACCGCGACCCCGAAACACTCAAGATGTTCCTCAAGGTAATTGACGAGTTCAACTACGACCACAGCGAAAAACTCGGCGATGCTTTCGAGTATCTGCTCTCCGTGCTCGGCTCCCAGGGGGACGCCGGACAGTTCCGCACCCCGCGCCATATCATCGATTTCATGGTAGAAATCATCGATCCGAAAAAAAACGAGACCATGCTTGACCCGGCCTGCGGCACCGCCGGGTTCCTCATCTCGTCATACAAGCATATCCTGCGCGCGAATTCGGTTCAGACTTCACCGTCCACCTCGTCCAGTCCGTCCACACTGTCCACTTGCACCCTGACTCCTGACGAAAAAGGGCGCCTCGCGCAGAACTTCAAGGGCTACGACATCTCGCCCGACATGGTGCGCCTGTCTCTGGTAAACATGTATTTACACGGCTTTGCCGATCCGCACATCTTTGAGTACGATACCCTCACCAGCCAGGACCGCTGGAACGAATACGCCGATGTGATCCTCGCCAATCCGCCCTTCATGTCGCCGAAAGGAGGCATTAAGCCCCACAACCGCTTCTCGGTGCAGTCCAAGCGTTCTGAAGTGCTCTTCGTAGACTACATGGCCGAGCACCTCACACCTAACGGCCGTGCCGGCATCATTGTGCCCGAGGGTATAATCTTCCAGAGCCAGACCGCCTATAAGCAACTGCGCAAGATGCTGGTAGAGGAGCACCTCGTCGCTGTGGTCTCGCTTCCGGCTGGCGTGTTCAACCCCTATTCCGGCGTCAAGACCTCGATCCTCATCCTCGACAAGTCGCTGGCCAGGAAAACCAACACCATCGCCTTCTTCAAAATCGAAAACGACGGCTTCGGCCTCGGCGCCCAGCGCCGCGAGATCGACAAAAACGACCTGCCCCCCGCCGCCGCCTTCCTGAAATCTTATTTCCAGTCCACCTTGTCCACGTCGTCCACCACGTCCACTCCGTCCACCCCCAACGCTCTAATTGTGGAAAAAGCCAAAATCGCAGCAAATGGGGAATATAATCTGAGTGGGGAGAGGTATCGGGAGAACGGAGTCCGGCTCTCGGTGTTTCCACTGCGTCAGTTTGAGGACGTCTGCACTTTGGAATACGGTGCATCTCTTCCGAAGGAGAAACGCATTGACGGACCCTACCCAGTTGTCGGATCAAACGGCATTACTGGCTACCACAACGAGTATCTCGTCGAAGGTCCAGCGATCATTGTGGGACGCAAAGGCTCGGCGGGCGAAGTCACTCTTATTGAACAGCACTGTTTCCCGATCGACACCACCTACTATGTCAAACAAACAAATCCCAGCAAGTCGAACATCGTCTTCCTGTTTTGGATACTGAAGAGCCTGAACCTCCCTGATTTGCGAGGCGGTGCTGGAATACCCGGCCTTAATCGAAGCGACGTCTACAACACACATCAAATCCCCCTCCCTCCCCTTGAAGTGCAGAAAGAAATCGTGGCAGAAATCGAGGGCTACCAGAAAGTCATCAACGGCGCGCGTGCCGTCCTCGACAACTACCGCCCCCACATTCCCATCCACCCCGACTGGCCGATGGTGGAGTTGGGGCAGCATTTCGCAACTATGAGCGGAGGCACTCCGTCCAAGGTTGAGCATAGGTTCTGGATGGGCCAAATACCGTGGGTGTCCCCCAAGGACATGAAGGCGGACCTTATTGAGGACACCGAGGATCACATTTCAGAAGCAGCCGTTGAAGCGAGTGCAACAAAGTTGATTCCCGCCGGGTCTGTTGTCTGCGTAGTCAGGTCAGGCATCCTCAAGCATTCATTCCCGGTGGCCCTACTCGGCGGAGATATGTGTATCAATCAAGACCTTATCGCGTTCAGGCCAAAAACAGATGCGGTTATTTCCAAGTTCTTGTTCTATGTGTTAAAAACGAGGTCTTCTTCGATCATTGAAGACGGCATCAAGCCTGGGGTGACAGTGCAGAGTTTCTACAACGGGTTCTTTCGAGATTACCTCATCCCCCTCCCACCCCTCGCCACTCAGCAAGCCATTGTTGCCGAGATTGAGGCCGAGCAGGCGCTGGTTGCTGCCAACCGCGAACTGATCGCCCGCTTTGAGAAAAAGATCCAGACCACTCTCGCCCGCGTCTGGGGTGAGGACGAATTGTCCCAAAAGGAAACTGCTACTGTGGAGGGAAAGAAATGAAAGCTCTTTCAACAACAGCCGAATACAGGACATTTTTTAAAGAGATCAAAGAGCATATCCGTAAATCCCAGTATGATACCCTTAAAGCTGTAAATAAGGAGCTTATAAATCTTTACCGGGACATAGGCAATTCAATAGCGGGTTATTGAGGGAAAGATAAATGAAGGGAGTAGAAATGGAACGCAACAAAATCGTGGTTTTTGAGAGCAAGAAGATTCGTCGCATCTGGTACGAAGAGGAATGGTATTTCTCTGTGGTGGATGTCTGCGGGGCTTTAACTGATGCTCCAAATGATCTGACAGCAAGGAAATATTGGAATAAACTCGCTCAGAGATTACGTGCTGAAGGCAGCGAAGTGGTGACAAATTGTCACCGGTTGAAGCTTGAGGCTCCTGACGGCAAGATGAGGGAAACCGATTGCGCCAATACCAAAGGTATGTTCCGTATAATCCAATCCATTCCATCACCGAAAGCTGAACCGTTTAAGCAATGGCTGGCGCAAGTGGGGTATGAAAGAGTACAGGAGATTGAAAACCCGGAGCTGGCACAGGAGAGGATGAAGGAATTGTATGAACTTAAAGGTTATCCGAAAGATTGGATCGACAAACGTTTACGCGGCATTGCCATTCGCCAGAACCTTACTGACGAGTGGAAAGAGCGAGGCATTGAAAGCGAACGGAATTATTCGATTCTCACTGCTGAGATATCAAAGGCAACTTTCGGAATCACCCCGTCCGAATACAAAAATTTGAAAGGACTGACCAGAAAAACTCAGAATTTACGCGACCACATGACTGATTTGGAATTGATCTTCACCATGCTTGGCGAAAAAGTCACTACTGAAATATCACGCAATGAAAAACCGGAAACCTTTGAAAAAAACAGGAAAGTGGCCAAACGCGGTGGAGGAGTTGCCGGAAAAGCACGAGAAGAAACTGAAAAGGAATTAGGGAGAAGTATAGTAACTAACCAGAACTTCTTATTGAAAAAAAAGGAATCCATTGAGGGAAAGGAATGAAATCTCTTTCAACTACAGCCGAATACAAGACATTTTTTAAAGAGATCGAAGGGCGTATCCGTAAAGCCCAGTACGATACCCTTAAAGCTGTAAATAAGGAGCTTATAAATCTTTACTGGGACATAGGCAAATCGATAGTCGCAAAGCAGGATGAGCTTGGCTGGGGCAAGGAAATTGTTGAGACCCTGGCAAAAGATCTGCAAAAAGAGTTCCCCGGGATGCAAGGGTTTTCCAGTGCAAATCTATGGAGAATGAGAAACTTTTATCTCACATATCGTCCGAATGAAAAACTCGCACCAATGGTGCGAGAAATCAGTTGGGCAAAAAATGTCATTATTATGGAGCGTTGCAAAGACGACGTCAGGCGCGAGTTCTACATAAAGATTACAAAAAAGTTCGGCTGGACAAAAGATATACCGGACAATGATTGAATGTGCGCTGAAGGATACGAAAAAGCGATAGGTATATCCCAAAATGACGGAAAAGCTGCCCCGCGAACTTAAAAAATATCTGCCATCTCCCGAAGAGATGATGGAGAGGATAAAGCATCTGGAATAACACTTAAAGGGGGATATGGGGTCTTGTTTTTTGCACTCGAATGGGTGATGGATGCCTATAAAGGATATAAATAACTTGGCGGATGCAGGCAGCAAGGGAAAAGGTAAGGCTGGGAAGAAACATAAAAGGGGATAACTCAGAACGATGGGTTTCAAAGAGTCTGAAAAACGGGAACTGAAAAGGTCAACGTCCGAACTGAAAGAAGCGGTTGTCTCCATTGCTGCCATCCTGAATAAACATCAGAGGGGCGAACTCTATTTCGGAATCAGCAATGACGGAACCGTTATCGGGCAGACCGTCACCGGGAAAACCATACGGGACGTTTCAAAAACAATCTCAGAATGTATCGAGCCGAGGATTTATCCCATGGTTGAGAAAGTTGAGGTAAATTCCAGAGAGTGTATTAAGGTTGAATTCCGTGGAGACGAAATCCCCTATTTTGCATATGGAAGGGTTTACATACGTGTGGGCGATGAAGACAGACAAGTGAGTGCAAAAGAACTTGAAAATATGTTTCTCAGGAAAAATAGGGAGCAGCTTTCATGGGAAGGTAGAATATCCCTACGTTCTCTAAAAGACGTGAATGACAAAACTCTCAGTCAATACATCTCCAAGGCTCAATCTGTGGGCCGGCTTGATTTTGGCTTTGAAGGCATAAAGACAACCCTCAACAAGCTCAACCTTATTAAAGGAAATGCCCTGCTGAATGCCTGCGAAGTTCTGTTCTGTGATTCAAATTCCTTGGAGGTGCAGGCCGCTGTTTTTGCCGGAACCGATAAACTGACCTTTCTCGACATCAAGAAATTTCAGGGTACCATTTTCGATCTACTGGAAAAGTCAGAACAGTATATATCTGAACATATCAACTGGAGGGTAAAGTTCGGGAAGATAAAGAGAGAGGAGATTCCGGAGATACCCATAAAGGCCATTAGAGAGACTCTCGTCAACTCCTTCTGTCATCGTGACTATACCATTCCAAAAGGCAATGAAATTGCCGTATTTAAAGACAGAGTGGAGATTTACAACCCTGGTGCATTTCCGGAAGGGTATACCCCTGAAGATTTCATAACAGGGAAAGAAAGGTCAATCCTCAGAAACCCCCTTATTGCTGAAACCTTATACAAATCGAAAGAAATTGAAAAATGGGGTTCCGGATTGAAGAGGATTTATGAGGAATGCCGGTCGAATGACGTAAAGGTCGAATTTGAAACCCTCAAAAGTGGGTTCCTCGTTGTCTTTCATAGAGATTTAGCGATTGCGGAGACCGAAAATGTTCCGGATGATGGCGGAATAAATGGCGGAATAAATGGCGGAATAAATTCCTTGTTTTCCTACATAAAAAACAACCCCGGTAAACGGTCTATAGACATAGCAAAGAATTTGAGCATATCGTTGAGAACGGCTGAAAGATGGATACGGAAGTTGAGAGATGAGGGAAAGATAGAGTTCAGAGGCAGCAAAAAAACCGGCGGATATTACTTGCGAAGGGCTCATTTATGACAATTAACGGAGGTTGTTATTTGGAATTTCTGGCACCCGCTTGCGGGTGTTGATTGTTGGAATTTTCAGTAAACAAGGAGGATGACGAATGTCGACTAAGAAAACAGTTGAGAGTCCGGAATTTATGTACCTGCCACTCGAAGACATTATAGTGGAAGAACAGGTCCGTTCAGGGATCGATACGGAGAGTGAGTCTTTCAAGGCACTCATGGAATCGATTAAGGACCGGGGTGTTTTAGAGCCTGTCCTTGTAACTCCTAAAGACGGCAAGTATCTGCTGCTCTGCGGAGAACGCCGTTACCTTGCAGCTCAGAAGCTGGGTTTAGAATTCATTCCGGCTCGGATCGTTAATACGATCACCCAGAAGGATGAGATACTGGCTTATCAGTTGACGGAGAACCTTCAGCGGGAAGACCTCAACCCGATAGATCAGGCCAAAGGGATTTTATCATTTATTCAAGCAAGACATCCTGATAAAGGATATTCCTGACTACCTCCAGGATGGAGTTTCTGACACATTGTCAGAAACGGTCAATATCTCTGGAAAGTCAATACGGACGCTGCATCGCACTATTTCACTTTTAAAACTTTCTCCTGAAATTCAGGCTGCAATTACGGCAGGAAACCTGCCTGTTTCCCAGGGGTATCTCTTCGCCACCAATCTTGATTGCCCCGATCTTATGACGATATTTACCGACATTTTAAAAACACCGGTGACCTATACAACTTTAGAGGGCAGACTCATTGCATACAAAAAAGTCAAACCTGACCCGAATAATACGAAGCCCAAATCCGTTAAGAAACAAGTTAAAGGTCTGATATCCATAAAGACAGATTTTGAAAAGGGCATTGGAACCTATATACGGGAAGACGTTGAAAAATATCTCTATGAACTTCAGGTTTTCTGTAATTTTGTGCAGCAACAGACGTTTATAACCCCATACGGTAAAAAAAGACCGCCACAAGTATAAAGACAGTGAATAGTCATTAGTGAATAGTCAAAAAGGCAGTAATAGTGGATAGTGAATAGTGTACGGTTTAATCCCGCTTAATGCGGGACATAGTAGATAGTAAATAGTAGAAAAGATAAGAGGACTTGGCAGGCGGGAAGCGGGAAAGACAGTGAAGCGGAAAAACCTATGAATTTAAAAAAGACGACATATAACCAGTACACAATCTACACTCTTGAAGGCGCGGCGTTATCAATCGTTGATACTTCCACTCTTATTGAACGGTTCCGCAATGCTCTACCTTTAGAAAATAAAGGCAGAGGGGGCATTACATTGCTCGACATAAATGGCGGGCATATAGCCTGCCGGAAGTATATTCACGGCGGGTTGTTCCGGGCTATAACAGGAGATATCTTTTTCAGCGCAAAGAGGGCAATTGAAGAATTAAATATTCTGCTTTACCTGAATGGAGAAGGATTTCCGGTGGTGCAGCCATACGGCCTTATCGTCAGAGAGGGCTTTATTTCAAAATCGCTGCATATCCTTACCATATTTGAGGAAAATGCAGCCGACCTCACAGAGGTTTTGAATACTTCAACACGGAAACAAAGGCTCAGAATAATAAAATTTCTTGCGCAGCTTATGTGGCGTATGGAGACGCTTGGTGTCTATCATCCCGATCTGCACCTGAATAATGTACTTGTAGCTACCGAAGGTACACTGAAATTTCTCGATTTTGACAGGGCACAGAGAAAATCCATCAACAAGACGGATATGGAACGGATGTTCTGGAGGCTAAACAGATACGCGGAAAAGATGGAAAGACAGGGAAAGCTGAAGGTTGATATAAAAGAAAAGCTATTATTTCTAAGGACATACGGGAAACTTTCCGGTTTTGATATTGCCGGGGAAATGGAGAAAAAGATTGGTTTAAAAAGGATTTTTTCGCAGGCCGGCTGGTTTTTCGAATCACTCTTGTATGGGAGGAAAGGGCCGGAAAAATCGGAAATCGGAAATCGGAAACCGTAATTGCGTAAATGAAACCCATCTGTTTTTCAATCTACATTTCATTCCATCTTCAAATCAAAGATGATATCGAGGCGGCAAGGAAGAGGCGACGTAGGCGTACGGTAATAGTACGTCGGAGGAGCAGATGACGCGGCCAACGATGATAGCGCTTTCCCCAGAAAATAAATCTCCCTATACATGTTTGTTTGACTTTGTTTCTTTTTCTCACATGTGGATTAGCCGGTCCGGGTTATAATAATTTCCCCTGCGTGCTCTTTGGCAACACTGTTTTGTCCATATGACCGGCTGAGG
>JAPLKB010000016.1 GCA_026388275.1 Pseudomonadota bacterium | reverse complement strand
TGAAGTCTTCAGAATTGGAACCGTTAATTGATGAAATTATTGTTGACACGAAAGCATGGATTAGGGATAATGTGAAATGATGTGTAACTAACCAAAATAATAAGGCAAAGCAGACTTTGTTACGTATAGCACCTACAAGTCGTTGCGAGTCGCCTGTAAGAGTAGTTGCATATTACTGAATAAATTAGAGTAACGCCATGATGAGTCGCGACTGTAAGGAGTCGGCTCCCCATCTAGTGGTTATGAAGTAGCTTTGTCTTTCTCTTCACCGCCCATTTCGTGAAGTGAAGAAAGTGTCAGAGGTCTCCGGCCAAGGCTTTTACAAACTTTGTTGCTCGTTCTTTTGCAACGCTTTCGACTTCACTAAGGGGCATCTTTCCTTCCACCATTACCTCGACGTCAATGTCATGCCTTTCAACTACTTCCTCAGTTTCGTGCTCTCCCGATGTGAAGGTCACAAAATAGTAGTCTTCTGGGTTTTCCGGCACAACGATTTTGGTCAGTCTTAAATTGTTCTTCACTTGTCCCTCCTGCCTTTAGCATTATCCGGAATCTTCACCCCGACTTTCATCATGTCTGAAGTCCCTTCGATCAGCTTCATAACGATAAGCTCACCCGGAGCCGGCTTTTTCGGCGATCGGGTGCAGCGCCGAGTTATACCAGCCCTTTACGCTTAGCTTCGGCATAGCTGGTATACGTAACGCTGCTGAATTCAACTTTGAATTCTTTTTCGCCGCGTTTCCCTTGAAAGAACTGGGCATCAGGGTTTTGGCCTTGTACGATAAGGCATATGATTTCAAGCGCCTGCCTTTCGATATCGGGGCCGAAGTAGATTGCTTTAAGCACGTCCGCTTCGTACCCAAACAACGTACCCGCCTCAGAATGTATGGCTCGCCATTCTTTTTCGTATTTCCAGGAGCTTGATTTAGTGCAGTACAAATCGTTCAACAACTTGTCGTAATTCTTGTTGACCATACAATCGGCAACGTCAACTTGCGGGATTACATCGGCGTAATGAACTTGGCGAAGTTTCGTGAACGGTTCTTTTGCGGTCGCAAATTCCAAACAGAAGCCCTTATACCGACCGCCATAGTGTCCCCACATGAGCAGGTCGTCGTTACATTCGGAAAAACAGGTCACTCCTTTTGTGTTTAGGAACTTTTCTTGCATATCAGCAAGGGCCTGCTTGGCACCGCTGATTAATACCTTCTTCAATTCGTCTAACGGCATTGACTTAAACCGCTCCTTTACGGCATTGGGAGTAGCCATATCCTTGACGTAACGTTTCCTAACAAGCTCTACTTCATCATCAGAAGGGTCACGGACAGTTGCGGTTATTGCACAGTCATAGGGGTCATTGAAGTTTCGAGGGGAACCAAAGTAGAGCGATTGAGCCTTGAGATTGAGAAGAGATTGAACGTTGAAACTCTCGTATTTGTAGACTGTGGGTGGCCTATCTGCCACTGTTTCTCCTTTCTTGGTATAACAATTAAGTAAACAGAAAAAATTACGTATATCCCAGTATCCATACCATTGCTCTTAACCGGAGTCGACTACTTGGCCGATTGACTGCACAAACTATTCAATATTATTTACATTGTCCTGCTATTTCAAGGATTTTGCAAGTAAAAAGTTATGATGCAATTACTTAATGCCATGTGTAATGTTGTATGTAATGAAAAAACCGTGTAGCACGACTTTCAGGAAGGAGCTTTGTATCTAAGGCGGAAGCCACGTAGTATCAAATTCGGGTAGAAAGCAGTGCCTCAGGCAGAAACCGCGAAGTATAAAGTTCAGGATGAATCCAATTTTTCATTAAACTTTTGACAATACCAAGTTTATTCAAACTCCCCGTATAATAGTCAGGATATAGCATTACCATTTTGACCCTTTTTATCTGTTTGGCCTGGTAATTGCAAAACATATCTTTAGAGAAGACAATAGGCATTGTCAAAAGTTACACGACAAATTGGTATGAAGATTAAGCAAAGGCAAGTCTCTACAAAGATAAATTAGGAGGAGGTAGAAAATGGAAATGAAAATAGAGAAACTCACCCCCTTCTTTATTTCGGATTCACATAAGCGCATATGTGAATCCGGGTTGAGTGGGCGACTGCATGGCAGCAATGTCTCAGATGTGGATGAGATGCAAGCCTTGCAGGCCGTAGGCGTACTGAACGTACGTCGGAGGATCGCAAGGTACAGCAGATCGCCGCAGATGGACATTGCTGCCATGCAGTCGCCCGACCAAGTGGAAAAGGCAGACAACAAAACTTCCAAAAGCAGAACGATAAAGCATAAACTTTTGACAATACAAACACAACCAAGGAGGGGTTAAAATGGTAAAAGCAGAAGAAAGATTGCTCAGTATGGAAGAATTGATATCCAACATACGTACCAGCAAAGAAATAATGAAAAAAAATAAGAACAAAGAAACGACGAGAAAAAACTGGACTGTCAATAATCTAAAACATATGTCAAAAAATTTACCTGTCGGGACGATTATTCTTGTCGCTCTCGTTGCAGCCCTTGGCATAATGGTAATTATGCTCAAGGCTGAAGTTACCAATTTTAGAAATCTTAAAGAACCTATTGCTGCCAATGATTCAAATTTTAAGATGGCAATAGTTGAAGAAAAACTTGAAGCATCTGAAAAAGAAAGGGGAGCAATAAAAAGCGAGTTGGCACAGATAAAAAATGCAATTGAAGAGATCAGGAACACAAAAACAGAGAGAAAAAGGGCTGCGCGCAGGTAGTTGTTGCCAATAATAATTGGCGGCAGATATTCTATGATTGTGAGTGCTGCGAGAAAAATGGGGAAGGAACTTATTGGAGAGCTTGGCAAAAATTTCAAAGAATACACGGGAGAGGCTCGGGTGACGGCCCTATCCCTGTAGAAGGCCCTTGAGCACTCCCTTGCCTTCGCGCAGCACTTCCACCTTGTCTTCTACAAGACTTATTAAGGTTGATGGATCACTAACCATAATGCCGCCGTCAATCACTATGTCTATGCTTCCCTTGAATGCTTTTTCTATATCTCTCGGATCTGTGAATACTTCGCCCCCGTAAGGTTTTGCGCTGGTATTGATTACCGGTCTGTCTATCATCTCTACAACACCGACAGGAACGGGGTGGTCAGGGATTCTTACCCCAACTTCTTTTTTTACGGTCATGAGCAGTTTTGGCATGATCCTTCTTGCTTTAAGAATAAATGTGTATGGCCCGGGCAAATATCCTTTGAGAACTTCAAAGGCAAAATTGCTCATAACAGCATACGTGCTTACATCTTTAAAATCCCTGCATATGATGCTCAATGCTCTTTTTTCATCAAGTCTTTTCATCAGATAGAGTTTTCTTATAGCTTTTATATTAAAGAGATCGCATCCCATGCCGTAAAAAGTATCTGTCGGATATGCTATAACCCCGCCATTGAGAAGGGTCTCTTTTATAAGTTGGGTTATTCTCTTTTTTGGCCGTGCCGGGTCCCATTCTACAATCATTTTTTTCTCCCTACAAATCTGGCTATAGCTTTGCGCTTCCCTTCTTCTGAGGTTAAGATGGTTTCTTCGTAAAAAAGAATCTCAAACTTTCTAAAATAAGAAATGAGCTCACCGTCGTCAAGAAGAAAATCCGGGTTTCTCCATCTGTCAATGTTGTTTTGTCTTTTCAAAAAAGTTTCATAAATAAGCACACCGCCTTTTTTCAGTATGCTTGTTATATCCCCCATTATATTTCTCAGAAGAAAATAGAATACGATAATGCCTTCCGCTATATCATGTTTGAAAGGCAAAAGGCCGGCATCCCCGCAGATTATTGATAAGCTGTTTTTTGATGACTGCCCGGCTATTTTTATTGCTTCCATTGATCTTTCGATACCGTACATATCAAACCCTTTATCTGCAAGAAATCCGGCATCCCGTCCGTTTCCCATTGCTATATCAATAATGCGCCCTTTTGGTATAACCTGCCAGAATCTCTTTAAAAGTTCGTGCGGATTATTTGCGCCATTATAGAATCCTTCTCTGTATCTTTTGTCCCAGTCAGTCATTATAAGAATCTTACTTATAATATACGGCATCCTTCTAATGCAATAAAAATATTTTATACGGGAAGCGGGGTGGTCGGCTTAAGGGCGGGATTATGCATTACATGAGAAAATAAACCGCTACCGGCCTAAGCCGATAGCGGTAAAAGCTTACTTCAATGTAACAACTACGTACAGGTTGTTTTCACCTCTCTGAACAAGCAATAATATGCTGCCTCCGTCTTTTGCCTGTTCTATTATCTGGAGAAAGCCCTGTACGTCTTTAACGGATTTGCGGTTTACCTCGCGGACCACATCTCCCCTACGGATGCCCGCATCTGCTGCAGGACTTCCCGGCTCCACCTGGGTTACCACAACGCCCGAAGTGCTTTTTAAACCCAGACCGTGGGCTATTTCAGGGGTAATCCTCTGAACCGCTATACCAAAGCGTCCGTTGCCCGGTGCCTTGGCAACCTCCACGGTCTTTTCATCCATTTCACCTATTTTCACCTCCTTTGCAATGATTTTTCCGTTTTTCCATAGTTTTACAGAGACTGTTTTTCCTACGGGCGTTGTGGCCACAATCCTTGGCAAATCTTTAGATTCGGTGATTTCCTTGCCGTCAAACTCGGTAATGACATCTCCCTGTTCGATGCCTGCCTTGTCGGCCGGTCCATCTTTAAACACATCGGCAACAAGGGCACCTTTTTTTTCTTTTATTCCAAACGACCTGGCAAGTTCATCAGTGATTTCCTGGATGCTTATACCAAGCCAGCCGCGAGTTACCCTCCCCTTCTCTTTCAATTGTGGAATTACCTCATTTACTGTGTTGATGGGGATTGCAAATCCTATCCCCTGGCCTGATGCGACGATGGCAGTATTTATGCCTATGACCTCCCCTTTCGTGTTGATGAGGGGACCGCCGCTGTTTCCCGGATTGATGGAGGCATCGGTCTGTATGAAGTTGTCATAAGGTCCTGAACCGATGGTTCTTCCTTTGGCGCTAATTATCCCTGCTGTTACTGTCTGCTCCAGTCCAAAGGGGCTGCCGATGGCAACTACCCAACTCCCCACCTTTAAATCATCAGAGTTGCCTGTTCTCAGGGGTTGTAAGTCGGAAGAACCCTTGATTTTTATCAAAGCAAGATCGGTTTTGGGGTCTCTGCCGATTACCTTTGCATCGAATTCCTTATTGCCGGCAAGCCTTACCTTGATCTCTTCTGCGTTTTCAACCACATGATTATTGGTAACAATGTACCCGTCACGATCAATGATAAAGCCCGATCCAAGGCTCTTCTGGTGAAAGTCTCCTCCAAAATTCCCGCCATTTTGTGGACCAAGAAAATTTTCAAAAGGGTTCTGGTTCCCGAAGGGGTTTCCGAAGAAATGGCGAAAAACCCGGCCTCCTCCTTTTATTGTTTTTACCGTCTGGATATTCACAACGCCAGGCCGTACTTTTTCAGCAAGTTCGGTAAAGTTACCCGGTATCATAATGGGCACATCCGAATTCTTTGAAACAATCTGATCCGGGGCCTTCACCGCACGGGATATCCCGAAGCCAAACCCCACGGTAAGGCCTACAACAACCAGGGCTATGAGGATCATTCTGAATGCGCGCTTCTGTTCCATTTTACACTCCTTTTCTTTTTACAGTAGGTTCGAGGAACCTTTCTTTTAATCAATTATAAACTACGAAGTTAATCTGAACATTACGCGAAGATTACAAAAAGATAATGTTGAATTATGGCCTGTCGGGTTATATTTTTGGCAAAATGATGATAAATGTGCTACCCTGGCCGGATGGACCGGCAACCGTAATGTCTCCGCCATGGGCACGGGCGATGGCTCTTGCCAGACTTAACCCCAGTCCCATGCCGGTTGTCGACCGACTCCGATCGCTCCGGTAGAAACGATCAAATAT
Source organism: Pseudomonadota bacterium (assembly GCA_026388275.1). Taxonomy (NCBI): domain Bacteria; kingdom Pseudomonadati; phylum Pseudomonadota; species Pseudomonadota bacterium. The sequence goes on along the minus strand of JAPLKB010000016.1, from coordinate 70,144 downwards.
ATGAGGGAGGTCTTCTGTGGAAATGCCCATGCCGGTATCTTTGATGGAGATAACAGCCTGACCGGCACTGTTTTCAGAAAGGTCGACGTTCACCGATCCTCCGGGGGGAGTATATTTGACGGCATTGTCGAGGAGGTTGGAGAACATCCGCTGCAGCATTCTTACGTCTCCGTTTATCCTTACATTATTCTCCGTATGATAGTGGAGGGCGATCCCCTTGTCTTCTGCGCCAGGCTCAAAAAGTTCACAGATATTTTGTACAAGCCATGAGACATCTGTCTCTTTCAGGGGGGGGTTGTCCACACCTGCCTCTGTGCGGGAAATAAGGAGCATGGTATTAATCATATCAAGGAGGCGGTCACATTCTTCGATAGTGTTTGCCGCCATGCCTTCAAATTCGTTTAATGTCTTTCCTGTTGTCATGGTTACTTCAGCTATGCCCCTGATCCTTGTAATGGGACTTTTCAGGTCATGGGCAATGTTGTCGCTCATCTCCTTCATTTCCCTGAGCAGGGTTTGAATACGGTCCAACATTTGATTGAATGTAACGGCCAACTGATCTATTTCATCGCCCCTTGCCTTCACAGGAACCCGCTCTTCCAGGCTGTCCCCGGAAATTTTCCGGGCCGTTCTCGTAACAGCTTCGACACCGGACATTGCCCGTCTGGCCATAAACCAGCCTATTCCTGCAGCAAATGCGATGAGAAAGACCATGGTCCCTGTAAAAATACCTTTAAATGCGATAAGGAATCGCGAATAATCTTCCATTGTCTGCCCGATCTGCATTATGATGCCCGGGTTCAGCATCACATACAGGACTCGCATTTTATCATTCCGGTCGGGGATGGTTATGGTTTCAATGACACGGCCTCTGTCACGAAGTAATTTCTGAATAGCCTCGCGGTGTATGCCTATGCGCTGCAGATAGGTCATATTAGAAGATGAAAAAACCGTTCCGTCGGGATAGAGGAAGCGGAAAAAGACCTTTCGTACGCCGGCGGCCTGGGCTTCAATAACAGCGTTCTTTTTGACCTCTTCGACGCCTTCACTGGACAAAATAGTTGCGAAGCGCCTGGCCTGGCCTAAGAGTTCCTGGTCTGTCCTGTCCTGAATCACCGAAAGAATAAGCATATAAAAGAGAAGAAATGACACACAAGAAGACAGGGTAAAAATTCCTGCATACCAGAGCGTAAGCCTGAAGGCCAGGGTGTTTCTAATGCCCATGGCTATCCTTAATGGTATATCCTGCCCCCCTGACAGTGTGGATTAGCTTCTCCTGGAAATCTCTGTCTATTTTATCCCTCAACCTGCAGATACGCGCTTCGATTACATTCGTTTCGGGATCAAAATTATAATTCCATACGTGTTCCATAATCATGGTCTTGGAGACTACCCGCCCGGAATTCCTCATGAGATATTCAAGGAGGGAAAATTCCATAGGCTGTAAATCTATCTTCTTGCCTTCTCGTGTAACCTGCCGGCTCAAGAGGTTTATGGATAAACCGCTTACGTTAAGACCTGTCGGCTCAACGATGCCGCTTGCCCTGCGGATCAACGCCTGAACCCTCGCAAGGAGTTCAGAAAAAGCAAAGGGCTTGGTAAGGTAATCATCGCCGCCTGCCTGGAGACCCTTCACGCGGTCATCCACAGACCCTTTTGCGCTTAAAATAATGAATGGCGTAGATATTTTTTTCCTGCGCACCTCTTCTATGAGCAACAACCCGTTCATCTTCGGGAGCATAATATCAATAATCCCGGCATCGTAGAGCCCGTCCAGGGCCAGTAAAAGGCCCTCCTTTCCGTCGGTTGCATGATCCACTGCATAGCCGTCAGCTTTTAAACCTTTTATAATAAATGATGCGATCTTTACATCATCCTCAACAAGAAGAATTCTCAAAACAGCTCCTTTACATAGAGTCGTGTAAAAGTATTTTATATGTTTTTTTAAATTATTTACAGTGCTTTCTGAATTTGATTACACAATTGACGGGTGTGATGGTTAAGCGGCGCCGGCATTAAAACAAACCGCGGTATATATAGCTGGCGATTTATTCTTAAGATCAGATAGATTTTTTTATTTTTTGGTGATATAAAAGCTGATGCCAATAAAAATAGTTTTTTTCGACTGTGATGGTACGCTAACAAAGGTAAAGAGCAGTTGGGAATATATACACAGAAGACTTAACATATGGGAAAGCAATGCCGACGAGTTTCAAAGACTATTTAAAGAAGGCAGCATAGACTATGGTGAGTTCTGCAGAAGAGATGCTCTTTTGTGGAAGGGGCTTCCATTGCATGATGTTCTGAAGATAGTAGGTCAGATACCTTATCAGGAAGGCGCGAAAGAAACATTGGCAGCGCTAAAAGAAACGGGAATTTTTACGGTAATAATCTCAACGGGCCTTTCCTTCGTTGTGGACAGGGTGAAGAGCGATCTTGGAATACACATGTCTCTATCAAACGAGCTATTGGTAGAAAAGGGCATTCTTACGGGAGAAACCCGGATTAATGTCGAATACGACAGAAAAGGGCATTGGGTTGAAAAAATATTAAAGGACATGGGCATAGAAAAGTCAGCAGCTTGTGCAATCGGTGACGGGGAAGGCGATAAGGGCATGTTCGAAGCCGTTTCCCTGTCCATAGGGTTTCATCCCTGTTCTAACATGAAACCCTTTCTTACGCATTCTATTCAAAACGGCTCCCTTGCCGGCATGGTTGATATTATAAAGGATTGTCCTTAAAAAATGAAGATAAGGCGGTATATATCCATTGTTGAGCGCCGGTATACAAAATTATTGTTTATCGTGGCTCTCCTTGCTGTTATTGTTGGTTGTGCTCCTAAACAGGTTAAGATTTATGAGCCTGTGGAGGGGGTGAGGAATGACATTATTCAACACACCATTGCACTTCTTGGCAAGTCTTACAAAAATGGCGCAAAAGGTCCGGATGTGTTTGACTGTAGTGGCCTTATTTACTATGTATATAAAAAGGTTAATATAACTCTTCCTGTCATGACGGAGGGTCTGGTAAAAACCGGTTATGATGTTCCGCGGGACAGTGTTTTACCTGGAGATCTTGTGTTTTTTAAAATAAAGAAGAATCTCCATTCAGGTATAATGATAAATAAAACAGATTTTATTCACTCCTCGAGTTCGAGGGGCGTTACTGTAGATAATATAAACTCAACATATTGGCAAAAAAGTTTTGTCGGTTTCAGAAGTGTTTTATAGTACTCTATGATGACATAAAAGTGCGCAAGCTCATTTTTTTATAGTGTCTTCCCTTTAGGAACGCGAGAATTTTTTTAAAATCGTTCTTTGGTTTGTAACCGGGTATAGATGCAATGCCATTTCCTGCCGGATCAAGAAGATATGTGGTGGGATAACCTCTTACATTATAGAGCCTTGTCATTTGTTGTGCTTTGTCAACATCGACTCTCAGGTAGACGGTTTCCTCGCTTAATGCCTTTTTTATTTCTTTATCAAACAATACATCCCTATCCATTGCATCGCAATATCGGCAATATTTACTATAGAAATAAATAACCACGGGTTTATCTTCGGCTTTTGCCTTCTTTATTGCCTCGCTATATTCGTCTGCAACAACGGGTGTAGCCATAATGGCAAAGAGAAGAATAAGGGTCAGCGTTAATGTTTTTTGTAACATATCGTGTCTGACATATTAACAGAACATATAAAACCAATCAATAACAATCTAATAGGGTTAGCCCTTTGTGGTCGATGCTGATTTTTTAAGTGTTTAAGAAAAATGACCTATGTTTTTTATTACACAGTATGTCTCTTATAAAAACAGTTGAATTTTTCTAAATATTATATTACTATGTTGTTTAAGCCTTTCTACAACACTTAAGTTTTCCACATATGTTGAAAAAATGTTGAAAAAACAATTTTAGTATTATGTCTGATATATTATCTCAAATAAAAGCGAAGATTGCGGGTATAATAAGCGAGGACAGTTTTAAAACCTGGATCGAGCCAATAAAATATGTAGATTATAAGGACTGTAAATGCCTTGTTTCCGTACCAAACGCATTTTTCAGGGACTGGGTTATTGAGAACTTTGAGCCTGTTCTTCTTGTTCTTATAAAAGAAATTACAAAAGAAAACTCAAAAATTGAATATATATTAAAAAAGGAAGAGGAAAATAGAGACAAAAAGGTTGTTGCAGTAAAAAGAGGTGAGCAGTATAATACCTTTAATACAAAGTATACATTTAATCCGAAATACACGTTTGAAAATTTTGTAGTAGGGGGAAGTAACCAGTTTGCAAATGCTGCATGCCTTGCTGTATCGACAAACCCAGGAAAAACATATAACCCGCTTTTTATATATGGCGGAGTAGGATTAGGAAAAACACACCTTTTGAATGCGATAGGTAATTTTCTCATAAAACACGGGAATAAAGGTGCTGATCGTATTTGTTATATTACAGCGGAAATATTTATGAATGAACTTATAAACTCAATAAGATATGACAAAATGGATAATTTTAGAAATAAATTCCGAAAGATGGATATTTTATTAATAGATGACATACAATTTATTGCCGGCAAAGAAAGGACACAGGCGGAGTTTTTCCATACTTTTAATGCACTTTATGACAACATGAAGCAGATTGTGGCTACAAGCGATAAATTTCCCCGTGATATCGAGAATTTTGAAGAGAGGTTAAAATCACGTTTTGAATGGGGTCTTATTGCTGATATACAGTCTCCGGATATTGAAACAAAAGTTGCGATTCTAAACAAAAAAGCAGAGCTTGAAAATATTGACCTTCCGAACGATGTTGCTTTTTTTATCGCATCCAACGCAGAAGATAGCGTAAGGTCTCTTGAGGGTTCTTTAATCCGGGTCGGTGCATTTGCTTCTTTAAGTAACACCCCTATAACGCTTGATCTTGCAAAGGAAGTTATGGGTAGCATTATTAAAGAAAAAAAGAAAGAAATTACAATAGATGTGATCATAAAAGAGGTCACCAATTACTATTCTATTAAGATTTCAGATATTAAGTCGGCAAAAAGGGTGCGGTCGGTTATGGTGCCTCGTCAGGTTGCTATATATCTTTCAAGAAAATTGACTGATCTTTCCCTGGTGAGCATTGGTGAAAAGTTTGGCGGAAAGGATCACGCCACTATTATCCACTCTATTAAAAAAATTGAAGAAGAAATTAAAGTTAAAAAAGAGTTGAAAAACACTGTTGAAAAGTTGGAAGCGAAGGTTAAGTCTACATGACCACACACAGTTTAAACATTCTTTATTTTTTTATTGTTTCTAATGCATTTGGTTTAATTAACAATTTTGGTTTATCAACAATTCAACATCATATATTACTATTACTATAAAGGAGAATATATGAACATAATATTAGATAAAAACATTTTTCTTGCTCCCATTGCAAAACTTGCAAGCATAACTGAAAAAAAATCTCTTATGCCTATTCTTTCAAATCTTCTTATAGAATTTGGAACTGAAAATACAAAAATTTATTCTACAGATCTTGAGATAAGCGCTATAGGATATCTGGATTGTAAAGTAGATACTGAAAAGAAAATAATATTGCATGGAAGAAAATTGCAGGAAATACTCAGAGAAATGGATAATGGAGATATTAATCTGGAAATTAAAGAAAATATGTTAATAATAAAACAGAAGCAATCCGAATTTGTTTTAGGTCTGCAAGACCCTGAAGAGTTTCCAGAGGTTAAGAGTATAACAGGACAAGAAGAATTTATTGTAAAAGGCAGTTTGCTGCTCGAAATGATAAATAAAGTGGATTTTGCTGTGTCAGTTGATGAGACCAGATATGTGTTGACGGGCATGTATTTGAAGGGCACAGAAGGAAAAATGGTTGTTGTAGGGACTGATGGCTACAGGATGTCTTTATGCCAGAAAGAGATCGAAGGATTAAAGGCCTTTAAGGGCATTATAATACCTAAAAGATCTATATCGGAGATGGAAAGAGTAATAGAAGAGAAAGACGAAGTAAAAATTATGATAGATGACAAGCACGTACAAGTCAGTACGGATATGATTACACTTATTTCCAGAACCATCGAGGGAAACTTTCCTGACTATGATAATGTTATACCAGAAAATAATGTGAATATAATATCGGTTGATAAGGAAACCTTTTATAAAGGTATAAAAAAGGTTTCAGCAATAATCGGGAGATCAGAACCAGTTAAGATAAGCTTTTTGAAAAACAGGATGGAAATTGAAGCAGAATCGGATGTTGGAAGGGCGAAAGAAGTTATAGACATAAATTATGAAGGTGAAGAAGTAAATATGAACTTTAATGTGAAGTTTATAATGGATGTGGTATCGCACGTGCAAGGGAATAAAATTATTATAAAAACACCCGAGTCGTATGGTGCAGTACTCTTTGAGGGAGAAGAAGGAACAGATCACAGAAATATTATAATGCCAATAAGGATATAGCGGAATGAGTGAAAATGAAATAAGGGAGTATGGAGCAGGAAGCATAAAAATACTGGGCGGGCTTGATGCTGTTAGAAAAGTGCCGTCTATGTATATAGGAAATACCGGGTTTGAAGGACTCCACCACCTTGTGTATGAAATTGTTGATAATAGTATTGATGAGGCACTGGAGGGATTCTGCAACAGAATAACCATTACGATACACAGGGATAACAGCGTTACATGTGAGGATAACGGAAGGGGAATACCCACAGAGATGCATGAAGAAGAAAACATGCCCGCATTGGAAGTTGTACTTACAAAACTGCATGCAGGCGGAAAATTTGATAAAGATTCATATAAATATTCTGCAGGGTTGCATGGGGTGGGTTTGTCTGTTGTAAATGCTCTCTCGGAGTTTCTCGAAGTTGAGGTAAGAAGGGGCGGCAGTGTATTTTCTCAGAGGTATGAAGGCGGAAATAAAAAAACAGAGTTGAAAATAATAGGTGATACGGAAAAAACAGGGACGAAGATATGGTTTAAACCAGATAAAGAAATATTCGAATCCATAGAATTCAGCAATGAAACACTGGCACACAGGATGAGGGAAATATCATTTCTTAACAACGGTATATACATAATTCTTATGGATGAAAGAAAAGGGAAACGACAGGAGTTTAAACACGAAGGCGGCATAAAAGCATTCGTAAAATTTTTAAACAGCAATAAAAATGTTCTGTTCGACGAACCAATTTTTATAGCAAGCTCGAAAAATCTGCTTGATTCATTAGAAGTTGGCATTCAGTATAATGAAGGATATAATGAAAATGTATATAGTTTTGTAAATAATGTAAACACCCAGGAGGGCGGTACGCACGTAGCAGGCTTCAGGAGCGCCCTGACAAGGTGTATCAATAATTTCATTCAAACGAATAGCTCACAAAAAACAAAAGAACCGATATCGGGAGACGATGTAAAAGAGGGACTTGTTGCGGTTATTAATACAAAAATTCAAAACCCTCAATTTGAAGGACAAACAAAGGCAAAACTTGGAAATAGCGAAATAAAAGGTTTAGTAGAATCTGTTTTAAATGAAAAACTTGCTGAATATTTCGAATTAAATCAAAACATTGCAAAGATTATTGTAAGTAAAGTAATAGAAACAAAAAGAGCACGGGAAGCAGCAAGAAAGGCTAAGGATCTTATAAAGAGCAAGAGTTTAATAGAAAGCGGTATTTTACCGGGAAAGCTTGCTGATTGTCAGGAAACCAACCCGGACCTGTGTGAACTGTTTATTGTTGAGGGCGATTCCGCTGGAGGTTCTGCAAAACAGGGAAGAGACAGAAAAATACAGGCAATACTTCCCTTAAAAGGAAAAATTTTAAATGTTGAAAAATCAAGGCCGGAAAAGGTACTTTCAAATCAGGAGGTAAGGAACGTCTACCTTGCCCTGGGCACCAATCTGAACGGCATCGACAGGCTGAGATATAAAAAGATTATCATCATGACAGATGCAGATGTTGACGGCGCACACATAAGGACGCTACTTCTCACCCTGTTTTACAGAAAGATGCCGGACCTGATAGCAAACGGGTATATGTATATTGCACAACCGCCTCTTTATAAGATAAAACATGGCGGAAAAGAACTGTATATAAAAGACGAGGATGAGTTTGAAAAGTTTGTAACACAAAGGGGAATAGAAAAAACAGTTTGTTATATTGGTGATATAGAGATCGGTAAAGACGAATTTATGCAGAGCGTCGAAAAAGTGAGGAGTATAGAATATTATCTGAGGGACATGAAAAGGCTTGGCAAGAGAAAGAAGGTTATTATAAGCCTCCTCAGGGCACAGATCCGTAACAGGGAGGATTTTGAAGGAGGGGAAAAGCTGTATAAATTCAAGGAATATCTGGATGGTTACGGATACAGCACTGAGATAGCAAGGGACAGAGAACATAACCTGTTTACAATAAATATAGAACGAAATGACCAGAAAGGAGAGGGCAACACAATAGATTATGAGATATGCAACCAGGCTGATTATGTTGAAACCCTGGAAAAATATACGACAGTACATGACTTCTATGAAAAGAAGGTTAAAGTTGTAAGCAGTGGAAAAGAGGAAACGATTGCAAGTGCAGAAGAATTTCTAAGATTCATTAATGAAAAAGGAAAAGAAGGCATAACCATACAGAGATATAAAGGTTTGGGTGAAATGAACCCCGAGCAGCTTTGGGAAACCACGATGGACCCCTTGAGAAGAAGCCTCTTGAGAGTCACAATAGAAGATGCCATAGAAGCAGACCAAATGTTCACAGTGCTTATGGGTAACAACATCGAAACAAGAAGGGCGTTTATTGAACAAAATGCCATGAATGTCAAAAACCTCGATATATGATTCTTATCGGTATAACAGGAGTTGTCGGAAGCGGTAAAACAACCGTATCGGGCATGCTTAGAAAAAAAGGTATAGAAGTAATAGACCTCGATAAAACAGCAAAAGAGGTCGCAGAGCGGGAAGATGTAAGAAATGATATTAAGGAAGCCCTCGGCGGCCACTGTATAACAAAAGACAATATAGCCGTTGAGAAAATAAGAGAATTGGTTTTTAAGGATAAAGAGAAATTGAAAAAACTTGAAAATATAATTCACCCCAAGGTCGGGGAGCAGATGTACAGCAAAATAAAAAAACTTGAGAAAAAAGGCGTAAAAGCCATAGTGATAGATGCCCCCTTATTATTTGAAAAGGGTCTTAACAAAGAGCTTAATAAGATCGTGGTTGTTTCTACGGATGCCGTAAAGACAAAGGAAAGACTAAAAAGAAGAGGCATGGACGAAGACGATATAGATAAAAGGACGGCAATCCAGATACCACTTAAGGAAAAAGAGGCAATGGCAGATCTTGTTATTCATAACAACGGTACAGTGGAAGAACTCGAAAAAGAGGTAGACAATCTTTTAAGCAGGATTGAAGCATGGGAGGAAGAACTATATGCATCTTAACGATTTAAAAAGGAAAAGGATTGGGGAGCTAACAGCCATAGCAAAAGAACAGGGTGTGGACAACGCTTCCGGCATGAGAAAACAGGAGATAATTTTTTCTATACTTCAGGCATTTGTGGATAAAAACGAATCTGTAAACGGCGAAGGGGTGCTCGAAATCCTCCCGGAAGGCTTCGGGTTTTTAAGGTCAACCGACTCTAACTACCTGCCAGGTCCCGACGATATATATATCTCCCCGTCACAAATAAAAAGGTTCGGATTAAGAACCGGTGACACCGTATCGGGACAGATAAGACCACCAAAGGACAACGAAAAATACTTTGCCCTGCTGAAGGTTGAGACGATTAACTTTGATGATCCAAGTGTGGCTAAAGACAAGATCATATTTGACAACCTTACACCCATATATCCTAACGAGAGAATAAATCTCGAAACGATCATGGAAAATATGTCAACAAGGGTTATGGATCTCTTTACACCTGTTGGAAAAGGACAAAGGGGATTGATAGTTGCCCCGCCCAGAACAGGGAAAACCATGCTCCTGCAGCACATAGCAAACAGCATTACGGAAAACCACAAAGAGATCAGCCTCATCGTTCTTTTGATCGATGAAAGACCGGAAGAAGTAACGGATATGATGAGATCGGTTAAGGGCGAAGTTATCAGCTCCACTTTTGATGAGCCGGCAACAAGACACGTTCAGGTGGCTGAAATAGTCATAGAAAAGGCCAAAAGACTTGTGGAGCACAAAAGGGATGTTGTTATTTTACTCGACAGCATAACAAGGCTTGCAAGAGCTTACAATACCGTTGTTCCGTCAAGCGGAAAAATACTCTCCGGCGGTATAGACGCATCTGCCATGCAGAAGCCAAGAAGATTTTTCGGTGCTGCCAAAAACATAGAAGAAGGCGGAAGCCTGACAATAGTTGCCACAGCGCTTATAGATACAGGGAGCAGGATGGACGAGGTAATTTTTGAAGAATTTAAGGGAACAGGCAATATGGAAATATACCTTGATCGGAAGCTTGCTGAAAAAAGGGTATTCCCTGCCATTGATATAAATAAATCAGGGACAAGAAAAGAAGAGCTTCTCCTCAACAATGGCGATTTGTCAAGGACATGGCTATTAAGGAAAGTGCTTCAGCCTATGAATCCGGTTGATGCAATGGAGTTTCTCGTTGAAAAGTTATTGGATACCGAATCAAACAAAGATTTTTTAAATAATATGAGCAAAGGAGTTTGAAATGAAAAAAGGAATTCATCCGAATCTGAAAAACGCTTCCGTAAGGTGCGCATGCGGACATACCTTTGAAACACTGTCTGTGAGAGACAAAATAACCGTAGAAATATGTGCAAAGTGTCATCCCATTTTTACCGGAAAGGAAAAGCGGTTGGACTCAGCCGGTCAGGTAGAGAAATTTGAAAGGAGATACGGCAAGAAAAGCGCATAATCGCAATGTTTGAAAGACTGAAAGAAATTGAAGAAAGATACTGCCAAATTGAAGAAGATATGGCAAAACCTGATGCAACAGCTGATCTGGAGGCATACAGAAAACTTGCCAAGGAATATACGGAACTAAAAGAAGTTGTAGATATTTACAGGGATTGGAAAAGCAGGGCTGCCGAAGAAGAGAAAACCGCGGAGATGCTCAGGGTCGAAACAGACGAAGAAATGAAGTTGTTGATAAAAGAGGAAGCCGCGAACCTTAATGGGGAAAAGGTCAGACTCGAAGCGCTCCTTCGGGAAAAGCTCTTAAAAAGTCACGAAAAACCGGTTCAGAATATGTTCCTCGAGATAAGAGCGGCAACAGGGGGAGAGGAGGCAGCCCTTTTTGCAAGGGATCTCTTTTCCGTATATATGAAATATGCTGAGAAAATGAAATGGAAAACAGAGTTAATAGAGGCAAGCATGTCGGACCTCGGAGGCCTGAAAGAGGTCATAATGGCCATAGAAGCCAAAGACGCCTACGGTCTTTTACGTTATGAAAGCGGTGTTCACAGGGTACAAAGAGTCCCCGTTACAGAGGCCCAGGGGAGGATACACACTTCGGCAGTAACCGTTGCTGTTTTGCCTGAGCCTGAAGAGGCGGAATTTAATATAAATCCGGATGAGCTGAGAATAGACGTGTTCCGATCAAGCGGCCCCGGTGGGCAGCATGTTAATACGACAGATTCTGCCGTGAGGGTTACGCACATACCGACCGGCATAGTCGTTACCTGTCAGGATGAAAAGTCACAGCATAAAAACAAGGCAAAGGCCACAAGGGTGCTCCGTGCCCGGCTCAAAGAAAAGATGGAGGAAGAAAAAGAACAGGAGATTTCCGAGGAAAGGAGAAAACAGGTAGGAACAGGCGACCGCAGCGAACGCATCAGGACTTACAACTTTCCACAGGGCAGAGTTACAGACCACCGTATCGGCCTTACGCTTTACAAGCTTCAGGATGTATTGAACGGAAACATTGATGACATTTTAAATCCTTTGGTAGCCCATTTTCAATCAGAAGCCTTGAAAAAAGGGTAAGCAGGAATCAGGCTTGCGCATTAGAGACATATTTACAGAAAAAAAAGACATTATTGCACCTCTCGATCTTATAAACATCGTTTCACATACCCTTGCATTAAGCAAAGAAAAAATCTTTATCAACCTCGACAGGGAAGTGAAAGCAGAAGAGGCGCTGCACATAGATAAGTTGATCAATGAAAGAAAAACAGGAAAACCGCTTGCATATATCACGAAAAGCAAGGAGTTTTTTTCCGAGGTGTTCCACGTGGATCAACACGTACTTATACCAAGGCCGGAAACAGAGATTCTGGTTGAGGAAGCCTTGAGAATAATTGAAAATAACCCTGGCATTGTTAGTGTAATGGATATGGGAACCGGCTCAGGAGCAATAGGAATAATATTGGCGAAAAAAACGACATGCGAACTGTTTTGCGTGGATGTTTCACCCGATGCACTATGTATTGCGAAAAAAAACGCAGCGCATCTCGGGATAAAAAACAATATAAGTTTTGTTTGCTCAAATCTGTTTGAGGGCATAAAAGAGGACAGAAAATTTGATTTAATTCTGGCTAACCTGCCGTATATTTCTCAACAGGAGTGGGATGATCTGGCTGAAGATGTAAAAGCCTTTGAACCGAGAAGCGCGCTTTACGGCGGGGAAGACGGCGTGGAGATTTATGCAAGATTTGTAGCCGGGCTGCCGTATTATCTGAAAAAAAACGGACATGTTTTGTGTGAAATCGGCAGCGATTTACAGAGCCGGAAAATGAGAAATATGTTAGAATCTCTGGGTCTCAAAACAACACTAAAAACAGACTTATCCGGCAGGGAAAGGGTAATTACAGGATCATGAATAAATTTGTTATAGAAGGCGGGGAAAGACTTAGGGGAACGGTAAAAATCAGCGGATCAAAGAATGCCGTTTTGCCGTTGCTTGCCGCCACCATTCTGCAAAAAGGTATTTATAATATCAGCAATGTGCCGCGCCTGAAAGATGTGGATACAATGATGCGGCTTATTAATCTGCTGGGCAGCAACGCAGTCTGGTCCGGCAATGATACGCTGGAGATAGATACGCGCGGTGTCGATAATCATGTTGCCCCCTATGAGCTTGTAAAGGAGATGAGAGCCTCCGTGCTTGTCCTTGGTTCGCTAATCGGCGGATTACAGAGGGCAACGGTATCATATCCCGGTGGATGTGCAATAGGTGAAAGGCCTATAAATCTGCACCTGAAGGGGCTTTCAGCTCTTGGTTGTAAAGTGAAGGTTAAAAAAGGTTACGTGGATGTGACAGCAAAAAAAATGAAAGGTGCAACGGTGCACTTTGACACAACTACGGTAGGCGGTACGGAAAATATCCTGATGGCGGCGGTTAAAGCAAAGGGAGAGACGATTATAGAAAACGCTGCCCGTGAACCCGAAGTGGTTGATCTTGCAAATATGTTGAAAAAAATGGGGGCCAAAATAGAAGGCGAGGGAACAGAGATTATCAGAATTAAAGGGGTTGATGAACTGACCCCCTGCGATTATACAGTTATACCGGACAGGATAGAAACAGGCACGTTCCTTGTTGCCTGCGGCATCACAAGGGGCAGCATAGTTATTGAAGGGTGCACCCCGATGCACGTAATGCCGATTGTTGAAAAATTAAGAGAAGCAGGCATGGATATTACAGAGGACGGCAGCACAATAAAAGCTTCCATGTCAAGAAAACAACCGGTGGCAGCGGACATAAAAACAGCCCCTTATCCAGGTTTTCCCACGGATATGCAGGCTCAGTTTATGGCGCTTATGAGTATCTCAAGGGGTGTTAGCGCAATAACAGAAACTATTTTCGAAAACAGGATGATGCATGCGGCGGAACTCAGGAGGATGGGCGCTGATGTTAAGGTAATAGGAAATACTGCAATAATCAAAGGCGTTAAGATGCTTTCCGGGGCAAGGGTTATGGCATCAGATTTGCGTGCAAGCGCTTCCCTTGTGCTTGCAGGGCTTGCCGCCTACGGCATTACTGAAATATCAAGAATTTACCATATTGACAGAGGTTATGAATCTATAGAAGAAAAACTGAAAAAGCTCGGTGCAAAGATAGAAAGGAAAAAGGATGAAGATCTGGGATCTTGAAAAGGAATATGACGAACTGCTCTCCTTTGTCATTGAAGGAAGAGAAAAGAATAAGAAAGATATAAGAACTTCCGTTGAAGATATAAAAAAGGAATTGCTCAAATCAGGAGAAGAGGCGTTAACGTCATTTTCAAAAAGATGGGATGGATGGACAAGGGATTATCCGCTGAAAGTAAGCGATGACGAACTAAAGGAAACGGCGTCCAGGGTAAATAAAAAAGACCTTGCAGTGCTCAAGGGGATGATAAAAAATGTTGCCCATTACCACAAAACACAGGGTGGGCGCAAAAGGACATACAGGAGAAAAGGTGTTGTTGCATACGAAACCTCTATGCCCGTTGAACGGGTGATGGTTTATGTGCCCGGGGGAAGAGCGACGTACCCCTCGTCTCTGATTATGGGAGTTGTGCCTGCTCAGATTGCAGGAGTCGACAGGATATATGCTGCAACCCCGACTATTGACGGGCGTTTGGACTCCTATGTGTCTGCCGCAGCTTTGCTTCTGGGAATAAAAGATGTCTATCGCATTGGCGGGGCTCAGGCGGTGTATGCCTTTGCATATGGAATCGGGAGCATACCAAAAGTGGATATGATTGTGGGGCCGGGCAATGCCTATGTAGATGAGGCAAAGAGAGATGTTTACGGAATGGTTGGCATTGATATGCTGGCCGGACCCACAGAGCTTATTGTCCTATGTACTGAAGCATTTTCACCGGATGCAGTAGCCTGGGATCTTTTCTCGCAGGCTGAACATGATGCAATGGCCACAGTGGGTATTTTTTCACACTCAAAAGAACACATAGAGGATGTCTTAAAGAGTGTGGAAAAGCTTATGAATATAAATGAGAGAAAGGAAATTATCGAGAAAGCTTTAACAGGAAACAGTTTTTTTGTTCATTATAAGGATGTGAATAAAGCAGTCCGTGCCATAAATACTATTGCGCCTGAACATATGGAGTTATTGGGAGAAGAGAGTATTGCCTCTGATATACGGTATCCCGGCATCATATATGTTGGCCCGAACACCCCGGTTGCTATGGGTGATTACTATATCGGAACGAACCATGTTCTGCCCACAGGAGGTGCGGGCAGGTTTACAGGAGGACTTTCCGTGGACAGGTTTACAAGAAGAAAGATAACGGTCAGGATAGAAAAAGAGTTTTTAGAAAAATACGCCGACAATGCAATAAGACTGTCAAGGATTGAAGGACTTTTTGCGCACGGAGAATCTATAAAAGCAAGAAAGGGGTTGTAAAATGAAATTAAAGATCGGTTTACCCAAGGGAAGTCTGCAGGAAACAACATTCAGGCTTTTTAAAAACGCAGGCTATAATATAAAACTTCATGACAGAGCCTATGTGCCTACAATAGATGACCCTGAGTTGGAAGGGCTTGTTATCAGGGCGCAGGAAATGGCAAGATATGTTGAAGACGGCATACTTGACCTGGGGATTACAGGCTATGACTGGGTCCTTGAGCAGAATGCAAAAGTTGAAGAACTTGTAAGATTAAGATACGGGAAAATTGGTTTTCGAGGGGTTAAGTGGGTTGTTGCAGTGCCGATGGACTCACCCATACAGAAAGTGGAGGACCTGCAAGGCAAGAAGATTGCAACAGAGCTTGTGGGGTTTACCAAAAGATACCTGAAAGAGAGGGGAATAAGTGCTGCTGTAGAATTCTCCTGGGGTGCCACAGAAGTAAAACCGCCGCTTCTGGCCGATGCCATAATAGAGGTTACGGAAACAGGGGCATCACTTAAAGCAAACAATCTGAGGATTGTGGAAACCATCCTTGAATCGGAGACAGTGCTCATCGCGAACAAAAACTCATGGAAGGATGAGTGGAAAAGAAGGAAGATGGAAAACATCGTCATATTGTTGAGGGGAGCGCTTCTCGCAGAGGAAAAGGTGGGGCTCAAGATGAATTTGCCCAAGGGCAGATTGGATGAAGTGGTAAAGACGCTCCCGTGCCTGCGCACACCCACAGTTTCTACCCTTTCCGATAGCGACTGGGTGGCAATTGAGGTTGTTATAGATGAAAAGGTTGTAAGAGATATTATACCTAACTTAAAAAGGGCAGGAGCAGTTGATATTGTTGAATATCCGCTGAACAAGGTAATCCCATGAAGACAGTTTTGAGTTTTGAGTGTTAAATGTTAAGTTAAAACACCAAACAAGAGGGGGAGCCATGAAAAGAGAAGCAAGGGTAAGCAGAAAAACAAAGGAAACGGCTATTAAAATTAACTGGGTCATCGACGGAGAAGGAAAATATGTCGTATCGACAGGCATCCCCTTCTTTGACCACATGCTTCACCTGTTTTCAAAGCACGGTCTCTTTGACCTTGAAATTGAAGCAAAGGGAGATACGGACGTAGATTGCCACCATACAGTAGAAGATATAGGCATTGCTATGGGCAAAGCATTCAGGAAAGCCATAGCTGATCTTGAAGGATTGAAACGTTACGGATATGCTGTGACACCTATGGACGAATCCCTGTGTATGATGGCTATAGATATCAGCGGCAGGCCGGCCCTTGTGTGGAAAGGCAAGGTGCAGGGCACAACGGGGACTTTTGATGCAGGGGTTGTTAAAGAATTTTTCCAGGCCTTTGTAAACGAAGCAAAGATAACCCTGCACATGAATCTGTTTTATGGTGAGAATCTCCATCACAAAATAGAGGCTATCTTCAAGTCTTTCGGCAGGGCATTGAAAGATGCAACAAAAAAAGACGAAAACATAAAGGGAGTGCTTTCAACAAAGGGCACGCTGTAAGGCAATAACAGCAAGAATTAATCATTAAAAACAGGAACGGACAGGCCATGATAGCAATTGTTGATTACGGCATGGGCAACTTAAGAAGTGTAACAAACGCTTTCAGGAAGCTCGGCGGCGACGTTGTTGTAACAAGGAAAAAAGAAACAATCAAGTCATCAGATGCCATCATACTGCCCGGTGTCGGCGCCTTTGGAAGGTGTATTGAGAACCTGAAGAAATTTGAACTCTTTGATCTGATAAAAGATCTGATAATGAATGATAAACGATATTTCGGGATATGCCTGGGCATGCAGACATTGTTCGAATCAAGCGAGGAAGCGCCGGGTATCGAGGGGATGGGTGTGATAAAGGGCGATGTGCCGAGATTCAGTGGTTCAATGAAGGTGCCGCACATGGGATGGAACAGCATAGAGATTCAAGGGGAGAACGATATCTTTAAAGGCATAAACAGCGGAGAGTTTTTTTATTTTGTTCATTCATATTATTGCAGGCCCGTAGAAGATGTAACAGCAACAAAAACCGTATATGATGTTGAGTTTGCATCATCTATTCAAAGAGGCCGCCTTTTTGCATGTCAATTTCACCCGGAGAAAAGCCAGAGAGCCGGTCTTAAACTCCTGCAAAACTTTATAGATATCTGCAGATAAAAAATGAATAAAAAATTCAACCTGAAAGTGCTTCTCATACTTTCACTCGGCCACCTTACCGTCGATATTTATCAGGGTGCGCTCCCGGCCACACTCCCCTTTCTGAAGGAGAGCCTCGGGCTTTCGTATACCATGACAGGCCTTATAATGATGGTATCAAACTTCAGCTCTTCTATACTCCAGCCGCTATTCGGTTTTTATTCGGACAAAAAGGGAAGAGCGGTTCTTCTTCCCGTCGGCTTGCTGTGTGCAGGTGTCGGCCTATCCCTTCTCCCGGTATTTTCGAGCTACACCGTTGTCCTTGTGCTTGTTATAATAAGCGGACTTGGCGCTGCGTCCTACCACCCGGAGGGGTACAAGACTGCCCATTTTTTTACTGGAGAAAAGAGTGTTACCGGCATGTCCATATTCTCTGTCGGCGGGAACATCGGTTTTTCATTGGGACCCCTCCTTTCTATTCTTATTATCCAATACCTCGGGTTTTCTTCTCTCCCTCTGATTATACTGCCGGCGCTTGTATGTACGGCAATAATCATCTACTACAGAAAGGCCATTGCCGTTCCTGTGCTCGAACATGCAGAACAACAAAAAACAGCCACTAAAGCACCCGCGGGCGCTTATATCTCTCTTTTCATTATTATTGGAATTGTTGTGATGAGGACATGGACACAAATGGGCCTTGTAACATACATTCCCTTTTATTACATAAATTATCTGAAGGGTGATCCGCTGTTTGCAGGCAAGCTTGTATTTACATACCTCTTCTGCGGTGCGGCAGGGACACTCATCGGCGCGCCTTTTGCCGACAGGTGGGGACATAAATTATTCCTGACAGTATCCATGCTGCTTGGAGCCGTTACACTCCCGCTTATATTCGTGCCCTTTGTCCAGAAAAGCTATCTTCTCTTTGTAGTTCTTGGACTGCAAGGCATGTTGATGATCTCAACATTTTCCGTAACTATTGTTATGGCGCAAAAGCTCCTCCCGAACAGGCTTGGCGTTGCTTCCGGCCTCATGGTAGGTTTTGCTATAGGGACGGGCGGCATAGGGGTAACACTGCTCGGCGTTGTAGCAGACAATTTCGGCGTGCCCTTTGCTCTTGAGTCCATAATGATCCTGCCTTTTATCGGCTTTATTTTAAGTTTGATAGTAAGGTATAAAGGATGAACAGTAAAGAAATTTCCATTATACATGCTTTGTCAATGTTATAATGCTAATAAATTTAGTATAAAAGGAGCATATGAAACCTATTATAAGTATCGTCGGCAGGCCGAACGTAGGCAAATCCACCTTCTTCAACAGGATTATCGGTTACAGGAAGGCAATAATAGAAGATTCACCTGGTGTTACAAGGGACAGAAATTACGGGGAGTTCGAGTTTGACGGGAACAATTTTATCCTTGTTGATACCGGAGGCTTCGAACCTTCCTCGGAAGACAGCATTTTCCGGTTGGTAAAGGAACAGATACATGTGTCTATGGAAGAATCTACGGCCATTATCTTTATTCTGGACGGCAAGGACGGCCTTCTTCCGCAGGACAAAGAAATTGCAACGGATTTGAGAAAACATGATAAACCGGTTATTTATGTGATAAACAAGGTTGATTCCAACAAAACAGAGACCGCTTCAGCCGAATTTTACGAGCTGGGCGTAGAAAAGATTTTTACGATCAGCGCCCTCCACGGCATAGGGATCGGGGAGCTGCTGGATGAAATATGCGATGTAGTCAACAATCAGGGATTTCAGCCTTCGCCGGAGGCTGAACCGACGTCGGGAATTCGCATTGCTATTGTGGGGAAGCCGAATACAGGAAAATCCTCCATTACGAACAAACTGCTCGGGTCTCAGCGGATGATCGTAAGCGACATACCCGGAACTACAAGGGATTCCATCGATTCTAAGATACTTTATAAAGACAATGAGGTCATACTTATTGATACTGCAGGGCTACGGAGAAAAAGCAAGGTCTCCGTAAAGGTTGAAGAACATTCCGTATCAAGCGCCATTCACAGCATAGACAGGGCAAACATAATAAATCTGATCATAGATGCCCAGGAGGGGGTAACCCATCAGGACGCAGGCATTGCCCATACAGTTGTATCGCGGGGCAAGGGTCTGTGCATTGTTGTCAATAAATGGGACCTTGTAAAGGGAGAAATGGACACAAAAGTCTATAAAAAGATGGTCTTAGAAAAACTTCCCCATGCCTCATTTTCTCCGGTGATTTTCGTATCTGCTGTAACCGGATTGAACATAGGGGGTATTATTGATACGGATTTGAGGATACATGGCCAGATGGAAAAAGAGATAGGCACGCCAAAGCTGAATAAAGCCATTGAAGAATCTATCCAAAGGGTAAGTCTCCCGCATGTCCAGGGTAAACAGCTAAAGATATTCTATGCAAGCCAGACCAAGACCTCGCCGCCGACCTTCATGCTTTTCTCAAATTATCCCAAGTTCATACCCGAACATTACAAGAGATATCTTGAGAACTCACTCCGCGATAAATTCAGCTTCATGGGTGCGCCTATACGGTTGGTGTTCAGGAAGAAATAGCGACATTGCTGTTTCGGGTTTTTTCTTTGAACGGGCACCAGCATGATTGCAATACCCATCTGCGGCGATCTGCTTCGCCTTGCGATCCTTCGACGTACATTGAGTACGCCTCCGGCCTGCAAGGCTTACAGCCCATCCACATCTGCTGTATTGCTTCCATGCTGGTGCCCACTCAATCCGGTTTCACATAAGCGCTTATGTGAAACCGGAAGTAAAATATAGTTCTTTTGGTATATTTCGGTTTTTTCTTAAATAGGTTTCAGCAAGCTTTCCAGATTTTTAGAAATATATGCTAATAGGCAAAAAGCGTCTGTCGCAATTTATACACTACCATTTGTTTTTGTGAGGAAAGAATCTTCCTGAATCAATTAAGGATTGATTCAGCGTTGGAATAAGATATTTGTTTATTGAATAACTGTTTGCTTTATACCCTGTTTGAAAGTGCCCTGGGCATTCAGAAAGTCCCTTCGTACAATACACCTGGAATCAAGACGGGTGAATCTTTTTCCTACCCAGTTGCTTATCGCCTCTTCTATTGTACCTTCCCACACCTTTCCCCTGAAAAGCTTGAAGTCGTTTGAAATGGTTACCGACTTTGCTTCGATGCGGATTGTTGTTGCCATAAAAGACTTATCGGCAGATAAGGGGAAAATATAAAGCAGTTACTTATTTTCCTGCGATTCATGGCTTTTTTCAATCCAAACGATTCCCTGCAGCTTGTTGCAGGGTTACTACTTTCCCTCGCCCCTCCGGGGGAGAGGGCGGGGTGAGGGGGATATGAGCCTCTTTCCGATGATATCCCGCAGCTTGCTGCGGGGAGGTTCATTACCAACAGAAATTATTTAATAATATCCGAAGTTATAGCAAAATCCGCTATAGACTCTCCTTTGCCACAATCACCGTAAATTACGATATTAGTTTTTGGTATTTATTATCACTAAAAGGGAATACCATGTAATAAAAAGAAAGAAAATTACACATTTATTGCTTGTATTTCCTTAATCAATTCATGTAGTATTGAAATAAAAACGATATTCGTATATTAATTGTTGGGACGGAGGAAAATCATGAGAAAAACTGAAGATTCACATGTGACAATGCGAAAAGGCAATTCAGGCCTCACCGTTAAGATCAATCTTTGGTCATTGGAAAAGGTAAAAGACGAATTCGACTCTGAATCGGCTCGTTTATGGATCAAGGGGCAAGCTACCCATGCCGATACAGGTGAGGTGAAGAAATTCAATGATGCCGGCGAACTCCTGAGAATCCTAGGACAATGGAACGTCGCAAAGCTTAACGAATTGAGGAAATGACATGAGACTCTTCGGCATACATAGCAACGGCAAGTTTGGCGAATACGTACAGACACCTTTCCACGTAGACCATGAAGAGGCCGTGCTAGAAGGCTGGCTTGAGACCAATCCCGACGGCATTGTCGAAGATGGCAAAATCCTTATCATCGGTCGTCAGGTCGTCACGAATTTCGGAGGTTTTATTGACCTCGTAGGCGTTGACAGGCAGGGAACAGTTGTCGTTGTCGAATTGAAGAGGAATAGAACACCGCGCGACACGCTCGCGCAGGCGCTTGAATATGCGTCCTTCGCTGCGCGTCTTGATACCGGACAGCTTGAGGGTATACTCCGCTTGTACCTTAATGACGAGTCATTGAACCTGGCAGAACACCACCGGGCATATTTCGAGCTTGGCCTTGACGAAGCCATCGCCTTCAATAAGGACCAACGGGTGGTGATTGTAGGCCAGCGGGTCACGCCTGAGATAAGACAAACGGCTTCTTTTCTTCGGTCTAAGGGAATTAAGGTTACCTGTGTCGAGTTCACCTTTTTTCAAGGCGAAGGCGGGACACGCCTTCTGTCGCAGGAGATTGTCGTCGGCAATGAAGCTGACAAACCCTCCCAAGTGGCTTCGGGTTCCTTGCCAACGGTTACCGAGGGGGCTTTTCTATCCTCACTCGACGACAACGGCAAAGCCGTCTTTTCGCGAATACTGGCACTCGCAAAAGACAAATTCATGCCCATTCATTGGGGAACCAAGGGTTTCTCCCTCAATGTCGATCTTGACGGTACCCACGTTGCCGTCTGCTACGGCTATCCAATTGGAGCCGTTTACAAACAGTCGGTTTACACTAGCATGGCCGGTCAAGGCAGCATGACAAGCAAGACGGCAGTACCTGAAGACGTCATCAAAGAGCTTCGAAGAAAGGCCCAGGCAACGCGTCTGTTCAGCCCGGCAGGTCGAGAACTGAAATGTCCGATTAATCGAAGCTTTTCTGAAGCTGAAGTCTCGGCTGTGCTGGATTGGATTGAAGATGTTGTGGAAGCGATCAAAAAGCATGGCTTGAAGGAATGACCGCCGAACCACTTGGTGCAGCCAATCGCCCATAAAGCGAGCTCTGGCTGACAAGGGTGTTAGCACGAACACATAAGCAGTTGGATAAAAACATGACTAATCAAGAAAAAATAAATGAATATATATAAGGAAATATCCAGATTGTCTGGAAGAGGTATTCGGATATCATGCTGTATATAAAATAGCCGATGATATTTTGGATGCCACAGATTCGGGTAAGTATTACGCCACATTGAAGTTTTTGCAGAAATATTGCATCCCCGAAAATGTCTCAAGTGTGTCAGGTTCCGGAGATGGTGACCCGAGGAAATATCCCGACATAAAAAGCGTCATTAATGATTGGAAATTTGTTGTGGCTGGAGGTGTTGCAGTTGATGTCAACGTATCCAAACCCCAAAAAGAAAAAAAGCCGGAAATCTCTATTGGCCTGCAAATGAAACAGTCATTGAAATTAACAAGATTTCCAGATTATTACCAACAATATTCTTGGAATGGAAAACATAAATTATTCGGGTATCCAGCCGATTCATATCCAGACTTTCATTGGATAGATTCTCTCGAAAAAAGGTTTATCTGGTTGCGTAATAACTCATTGGAGCAGAACACCGCTTCCAAGTACCTGATTCAAGAAATGATTGAGTGGGGTGGAAGCCAGAACGGAGTGTTACAGAAATTCAATGATGGAAGTGGAGAGATAAATCTCCTCCAACTGGTTCAAGAGATTATTGCCAACCTGGATGCTCCACAAAGGGCAATCACAAGCTCGCTTTCGCTGCCAGGTCTTGGTTTAACTTACGCATCAAAATTTTTGCGCTTTATGGCACCGGAAAAATATGGCGCGCTTGATTCAAGAATTCGCGGCGCTCTATTAAAGCGGAACCTACTGCGCAAGATAAATGACGGACATATCAACAGTATGGTAGATGGCTATCTCGAATTCTTGAAGCTTTTAAATAATCTGAAGGGCCGGTTAGAAAAGCAACAAATTAAGAAACCTTATGACAACTTATCGAATTCAGGTCTTTGGAGACTATCAGAAATCGAGATGGCGCTGTTTCGTTGGGCTGAGCTGCAATGAAAAGTGCTAACAATTGCATACACCCGGACAGCAAAAAGCGCCGCTCCTTTAGTCGCTCTGCTTTTTGCCGCCGGTGATGCGTGGCGTTAAGTGCCCAATAAAAGAGGAAAGAGATGGAAAAGACATCTGACATCTATGAGAAACTGTATCACTACACCACTTGGGATGGGTTACTCGGAATCCTGAAAACCCAAACTCTGTGGGCAACTCACTACAAATTTCTTAACGATTATTCAGAGATCGTTTTTTTCAGGGACAAACTGGTATCCTTGATTCTTCCCTATGTGCGTGAAGCATACGAGAAATTTGTTAAGCAATCTCCACACATAGAAGAGAAAATTAGCCGGAAAGGTGGCCTGGGCCAAATTATTCAGCACGACGCGGAAGTAGTCGTTGGTGCACAATACCGCGCGACTGGTCATGAAATCTATATTCTTTCATTCTGCGGGCAGCACAAAAATCCTCACATCAACAACAATGGGCTATTGAGTCAGTGGCGTGGTTATGGATCTGGAGGCGGCTTTGTTTTAGTATTCAATACTCAGAAGCTGGAAGAAATAATGGAGATAGAAGCAAAAAGGTTTGAATACAGGAAAGGGGACATGGGGACGTCCTTCAATATTTCAATTGAGAAATAGATATGAAACCAAAACCCAGCCCACGTTCGCTGCACCTTTGTGTTATGTAACCAAAAGAATGATATCACCGCACATCGGGGAAACATGATATAATAGAAGAATAGATTCGACAAGGAGGTAACATGATTAAAACCGAAGAGCTTTTTGATGAGGCTATTTCATTGCCTGTAGAAACAAGAACATTACTTGTAGACAAGCTTCTGCAAAGTTTAAATCCCACTCGGACTGAGATAGACAAACTGTGGGCAAAAGAGGCAGAGAAGCGGGTTGAAGAAATAAGAAAAGGCAAGGCAGAAACGATACCAGGAGATCAGGTATTTAGAAAAATACTCGACAGGACCGGTTCTTGAAGTATTCTTTTCATCCAACAGCGGAAAAAGAGTTGAATCAAGCTGTGGACTACTACAATGAATGCCAGGGTGGTCTTGGTCTATCATTTGCGAAAGAGATTCATTTGGCAATTCAAAATATTATATCATTTCCAAATGCATGGCCGCCTCTGTCAGCAAATACCAGAAGGTGCTTGATGAAGCGCTTCCCATACGGTGTTATATATCAAACCACCAATGAGGAAATATTTATAATTGCCGTCATGCATCTAAACAGAGCGCCTGATTATTGGAAAACAAGAGAAATGACCGAACGGGGACACAGATAACACTTTAGTATTAATTCATAGACACACAGAAAGGAGGTGTCTATGGGTTGGAACAAGATGATCGAAAATATCGATTTTATATCATTTCGTGTGATTACAGACAACGTGTCCGTTGCGTTTGCTACAAATGTTGTAGCAAAAAGTAAAATCTCTGTAAAGCCAATACAGGCTTTGGTTTGGCCAATTAAGTAAATTTTTCGTTCACAGTGAACGAAAGCATATAACCCTTTTGAAAAATGTCTTTATTGGAGTACAGGAAAACAAAGGGGTCGGGCGCTGACAATGTACAAAAGGAACAGCATAACACTGCTCTAATCATTACTTGCGGCGGATCGTGTATTGTTCCGGCTGAAACCTGTGTTGCGAGTAAGGAATGAATAAGGTCATGGATGTATCGGAAAGAGTGGCAATGATGCGGATAAACCTTCAATATTCAAAGGAGGAAAACCATGTTAGTGTTTTTGAGTGATGTCCACATGACTGACGGCAGTTCCGGAGAGACCATCAAACCCGCGGCATTCAGGATTTTTGCGGAAAATATTCGAAAACTCGCGGATACCTTGAAGCCTCAACCTCCCGAAGAAATGCGGCTGGTCCTACTGGGTGATATTTTTGACATCATCCGATCCACGAAATGGCTTTCCACTAGTGACAGACCATGGGACGACGCCGGGCCCAAACAGGAGGCGATCGTTCAACAAATTCTTAATGGAATTCTTAGCAACAACGAGGATTCCGTGGCGGAACTTCTCGGCCTTCGGGAATGGGCCCAGAAGAAAAAGATCCCCTTCGACATCACCTATGTTATCGGCAATCACGATTGGCTGATCAACCGCTACCCCGCCTGCAGGAAGGCAGCGGCAGCGGCCCTGGGAATTGCCGGGAGCGATCCCTTTCCCTCCCAGTTGTTTGAGCCGGATTACAAGGTTTTTGCACGGCACGGCGATGTTTATGATGACTTCAATTACATGGGTAAACGCGACGCTTCCTCGATTGGCGACGCCATTGTTATCGAATTGCTCAACAAGTATCCCGAGCAGGTGATTAGGAGCCTGAATGAGCAGGTTACCACGGGTTCAGTTACACAGGCGGAAGCAGACCGGATTGCCGCACAGCTCAAGGAATTGGACAACATTCGGCCGCTTCTCGACGCACCTTCCTGGGTGCTCATGGTGGCCAATAAAACGGAAAACGAGGCTGCCCGTGGGGTTATTGAACAGGCTTGGGACGCCTGTGTGGACGCCTTTTTCGAAGTGCCTTTTATCAAGGAACAGGACAAGTTTCTGTGGCCTGACATAGTCGACTTTTTGCAAATTGCCCTGCAGCTTTCGTCGCACACATCAAAAAAGACCCTGGAAAAGATCGCCGGTCTTAAAGAAAAGTGGTTTCCGGAGGATGCGGCCGGAGGATATGACCGGCATGCCTACGCAGAACCGAGGTTCAGGTCCGGCGAGGCCAGTTTCATTGTATATGGCCATACCCATGACTACCTGATGATCCCCATGGATCAAACGCCCCTGCCGGACGGATCGAATCAGGACAAAATCTATTTTAATACGGGAACCTGGCGAAAGACATGGAACAAGGTGAAATTCGATCCTGCGAATCGCGAATTCATCGGCTGGCATGTTCTCACTTATGTGGCAATCTTCAAACCATCGGAAAATGGCCCTTACAACTTCGAAGTTTGGAACGCCGCGCTGGGATAGCAAAAGGGAAACAAAGGGTTCAGTCCTTGTCACAGGACAAGGACGATAAGAGGACATCCTTCATTATTTCAATTAAACTGGCGGCGGGAAGTAAAATGAAAAGTCATAAATCTTGGGTTAATACGATTTTTGAGGGCCGAAAATAGCCTCTACATGCTATATTACCAATGATCTACACTATCAAAAGCTCAAGAGGCTGAGAAAATGGGTGAACAAATAACGTCCTGTGGTTTATCCATCAGATGTGAAAGCCTATAAATGCTGAAGAGTAAAATACTTAAAGAGGCCATTAAGGAGATAAAAAAGCCCTCAAAAATCGTATTAAGCCTAAATCTTCAATAATGAGACTTTGCAGACAACGTGTCTGCAACAATTGCAGAAAATGTTTCTACAAAATTAAAAATCCCAGCAAAGTCAATACAGGCTTTGGTTTGAACAATTAAGTATATTTTGCATTCACTGTGAATGCAAACATGGAAACCTATTTCAAATTGTATTTTATGGAGTACATAACAGCAAAGAAAGAAGGTTTTTGAAAATGGTGGGTTTTCTATCTTATTGAAAGTTGAGATAAGAATAAAGACAAAAAACGGAATAGAAGATATAATAAAACAAAAATATGGAAAAGCCGATAGAGGCAAAAAGTTCCAACAAATTGATGGAGTATATCCCCGAAGCGTCGCGCTGATTTCATTGTTTGGCAGTATAAACAAGCATAGTAGTCTCAACTCAATTATTATATAATATAGCTTATTACTCGATGCCTTGAAAGGAGATGAGAATGGAATACACAAGAGTTGCCGCAACAGGTGAATTACCTATAAACACGATGATAACCGTTGTTGTAAACGGTAAGGAAGTTCTCCTGGTGAATGTGGATGGTTCCTACTATGCCATCGCCAGCAGGTGTACTCACGCCGGAGGCTCACTGGCCGGAGGTGTTCTTAAAGGAGGCATTGTCACATGTCCAAACCATGGCGCTCGATTCAGCGTGAAGACAGGAGAAGCTGTCGGGGAGACCAAAATTGGGTTTGGAAAAATAAAAACCGAGGATGAAGAGTGTTATGCTGTCAAGGTTGAAGGAACAGATATTCTGGTAGGAATACCCTAAAGCAGAGCTAAGGGGCCAGCCGCTGACAAGAGACAAATAGAACGATAAAACAAATGCCCAACCATGTCATGCAAGGGATCGCTTACGCTCCCGGTGAACTCGGTGTTAGCAGTCAATAATGACATAGAGGTACACCCTAATGATAAATCCGGGATTAAACAGATATCATTTTTACCGGCACTTCATGGCTCTGTCTATTGCCTTTTCGAGTTCTTCCACATCTATAGGTTTTGGGATATATTCGAAGGCGCCTGATTTCACCGCTTTTTTCTTTGTATCCGTATCATGGAATGCTGTGATAATAATTATATTTTTCTTATCATTACTCCTCAGCTTTTCCAGCACCTCAAGGCCGTCCATATCAGGAAGCCGTATATCAAGAATAGTTGCATCCGGGTTAAAGGAATCACTTTTTTTAAACCCTTCTGCCGCTGTGGTAGCGCATTGCACTGTATAACCCTTTTCAGTGAGGAACATGTCCAGGGATTCAAGCAAAGAACGTTCATCGTCTATGATAAGTATTTTTTTTCTTTTCAATTAATCTCCCTGAAGGGCACTATAAAAGAAAAACGTATGACCTGAGGTTTTCGTAAAGTCACCTTTTCTACCACGCCATGCGCCTCTATTATTTTTTTCACGTTTGAGAGGCCGAGGCCGGTACCCTTCTTCTTGTTGCTGAAAAAGGGGTCAAAAATGTATGGGAGATCCGATGTGCTTATTCCAAGTCCATTATCGGAGATTTCGATCTTTATTGCCTTGTTGCTTCTTAGTGTCTGTTTTGTCACAACCTCTATCCTGCCCCTATAAGAAAATATTCCCGTGAGCAGCGAATATTTAGTAAAGATGTTTAAGCAACAGGTTGCCGAATGGATGCAAGCCATTGCAAAGTTGCATTATACCCGCTTCTTTTCTTTCTCCATTTTTCGCTTTTCTTCGTCCCTGATCTCACGACGGAGCAGTTTCCCAACCTTTGATTTCGGGAGCATATCTCTGAACTCTATGTAGCCGGGGACCTTGTAAGGAGCAAGCCTATCCCTGCACCATTTTATCAGCTCAGTGCTCCCGATGCCCTTGGCATCATCTTTCAGCACAACAATGGCTTTTATCCTCTCACCTACTTTCGGGTCAGGGATACCAATAACACAGGCGCCGATTACCGTCGGATGATCCTGCAGGGCAGCTTCAACCTCTGATGCCGAGACCCTGTAAGCCTTATATTTGATGATGTCGGCAGTCCTTTCGACGAATTCAAGCTCACCACCTTCGTTCATCTTTACAAAATCGCCCATCCGGTAGTAGGTGTCTCCATCAATGTTGATATAGCAATATTCTGTTTCTTCCGGTTTGTTTATATATTGCTTGATTGTGTAGGGGGAAGTAACAAGGAGTTCCCCCAGTTCGCCTGGCTGGACTTTTTCGAGGGTTTCCCTGTCACAAACAATGGATTTTCTTGTTTTTAAAGGTATTCCGATCGTTGTAGCGGACGGTTCTTTGTTAAGTGGACTGTAGGCAACATGGCCTATTTCCGTAGAACCGTACACCTGGTAAAGCGGTATATTGTATTTTTCTTTCCAGGACTTAAATACCTCGGCAGGCAGGACATCGCCGCCGCAATAACAGTAGCGGAGCGAACCCAGGTCATACTGGTCAATCCTGTCGTTCTCAAGCATCATTCGGTATAGTGCCGGAACCCCGAGCATCCATTTTACTCTGTACCTCTCAATTGCAGAAAGCACAGGATCAACCTCGGGTAACGGCATCAATATAACCGTATTCCCGAAATTGAACCCGAAGGCTATAGAGAAGCCTTTTGCCATGATATGGAATAGGGGGTTTACCATCAGCACGGCATCGTTTCCTTCATCAACATAATCCTTAATAACATCTTCCATAATGTCGTTGATATATGAGACTTCTCCGATGTGGTTACCCGGCACGCCTTTCGGAAAACCGGTAGTACCGCCAGTGTACATTATATAAGAAAGGTCATTCATCGGATCAATCTCGACTTGCGGCGGTCTTGGCCAGCTTTTCCTTACGATATCTTTAAAAAAGTAGATTTTATCACCCTTTTGGACATTTCCATGGGGAATTTTATCGAACATAAAACCGATAAGCCGCTTCACCGGGGATACAAAATCAACAAGGTTTGTAACAATCACCCGCTTGAGATCTGTTTTCTCCATTATCTCTTTTACATATACGAAATTTGTATCGAGACATATGACTGTCTCTATGCCCGCATCTCTTATCATATATTCAATCTCAAAAGTCGTGTATATGGGAGATACCGGCACAACTACAGCCCCGATCTTATTGATGGCAAAATTTGCAATGATCCATTGGGGACAGTTGGAGATGTAAAGCATTATCTTATCCTGTTTTTTTACCCCAAGATCGGCAAGTCCTGTTGCAAATTTATCTATGAGTGTCTCCAGATATCCATAGGTAAACTCCTGCCCAAGATAAACAATGGCTATTTTGGAAGCATATTTCTTGCAATTTTCACTAAAACGGGTAAATGTTTTTTCCTCATCAAATGATCCCATAGATAGACCCCTCACACACCAAAGTATGCAGATTTTACGTCCGGGTTATCCATAAGTTCTTCTCCAGACCCGGAAAGGACGCTCGAACCGTTTTCAAGTATATATCCTTGATCAATAATAGGTATAACAGGCCTTGCATACTGCTCCGTTATAATTACACTGATGCCTTTTGTATCACGAATCTCTTTTGTGCCATTGATAACAATTTCCTGATATGCCGGACTTAAACCGAGGAGGGGTTCGTCAAGCAGCAGGATCTTCGGATTAGCCATAAGCGCCCTTCCGATAGCGAGCATCTGTTGTTCTCCACCGCTTAAAAAGCCCCCCTGCCGATGCAGGTGGTCCTTTAACCTGGGAAAGAGGTTCAGGACATACTCGAGATTCGATTTAGTTTCTCTTGCATTGGCAAGATAGGCACCAATTTTCAGGTTCTCCAAAACCGAGCTTTCAGCGAATATGCGCCTGCGCTCCGGGCACAGGACAATCCCGGCCTTTGCCCTCTGGTGTGGCTTGAGCGTCGTAACATCTTTTCCGTCGAGAAAGATTCTCCCATATACAGATATTCGTTCTCCACCCCGCATTTCCTCTTTCTTTTTAATATCCAGAATAATGCCTGATAAAGCATACATAAGCGTGCTTTTGCCGGCACTGTTGGAACCGAATATCCCGATAATACTACCCTCATCGCATTTGATGCTTACATTGTTGAGGGCAATCATATTCTCATAAAAAACCATCAATTCAAAGGCTTCAAGCATTTCTCGATTTCCTCTTTGTTTTTTCTGTTTTACTTTTCACTTTTCACCTTTCATTTTCGATCTATACCTCTTCACTACCAAGGTATGCCTCTCTTACCCGCTTGTCCTCAATAACAAAATTAGGCTCACCCTCAACTATCTTCTCACCGAAATTCAGTGCCATGACCCTGTTGGCAACCCGGAAAAGCTCTCTTAATCTATGCTCGACCATGATAAGGGTTATGCCCTCTGTTTTCATCTTTTCGATCAGGGGTAGCATTCCGGCAATCTCGCTCATGCTTAAGCCTGAAAAAACCTCGTCGCAAAATATGATCTCAGGTCTCAATGCCATACACCGTGCGAGTTCAAGGCGCTTCAGGTAGCCTGTAGGCAGGGCTGATGCAAGCTTGTATGGAACTCTCGAGTCCCTTTCAAATCCGATTTCTTCAAGGATGTCAACGGCAACGGTATCCCTGTCGCCGTGTTTTCCTCCGCCTCGCCATCCGCCCGTCTTTCGCGCCCTCGGAGACCACAGGGGTATGATAAGATTCTTATATGCAGGGAGCGAATAGTATGGTCTCATAATCTGAAACGTCCTCGCAATGCCGACGTGTGCTATCTTATGGGGCTGCCATGCTGTAATCTCTTTTCCTTTAAAAAATACATGACCCGACCCAGGCTTTATGAAACCGGTTATACAATTTATAAGGGTGGTCTTGCCGGACCCGTTCGGCCCGATAATCCCGAAAACATCTCCCTGCTGAATATCAAAGCTCACATCAGAGAGCGCCGTTAGTCCTCCGAAAGTCTTTGAGATGCCTTTAATTGACAGGACAGGTTCGGCGCTCATACTTTCACCCATCTTTCAAATTGATGATATTTCCTCTGGAGATAAACCATTATACCCTCACTCTTAAAAACGATAAAACCTGTTAATATAGCACAGTAAATAACAATTCTGAAGGAGCCGAAGGCCCTTAAAATTTCGCTGAGAGGGACAAGAATAAAACTTCCTATAAGAGCACCTACTAACGTTCCCCCTCCGCCGATAACAACAGAAGCTATCGGTATAATTGAAAAATCAAGGGCAAACAGAGAAAGACCTGCCCACATATACAGATGAGCCACATAAGCCCCGCTGAAGCACCCGATAAATGATGCCACAAATACTGCAAGCAGCTTCATATGGGTAACATTTATTCCCGATGCCCTGACTGACTGGTCGTTGTCTTTTACACCTCTTAATACAAGCCCTATATCCTGATTGACAAACCGCCTCATCCCGAAGAGAAAAACCAGCATCATGATGATGATTGCATATTGTTCGACATACGCGTTTGGAAAACTGTCCAGACCGGTTATCCCGTTTGTTCCTCCGAGGATATTTAGTGCTTCTATGACACGGGTAAGCAGGAGGGGATACATCAGGGTAATTATTGCAAAATAGACCCCACGTAAGGGCAGGCAGGGCAGCAGGAGCACTGTGCACAGTGCGGCGCCGACAACTGTTGCAAGGGGAATGGAAAGATATATGGGCAAACCCAGGTAAACATTAAATATGGCTGATAGATATCCTCCAACGCCGGTGAAAAAGGCCCCGCCAAGGCAGACAAGCCCGACATAATTTGAAAGAAAGTCAAAAGACAGGGCAAGCAGCGCATAAACGCACATAATATTTATAACTCTTTTCCAATACGGAGCAAGTTCAAGCACAAAGGGAAGCAGAATAATCCCTCCAATCAATAACAGCCTCGGGCCCAGAAGATAAAGGATTTCCCGTGCCGATGAGATCGCATATATCCCTTCGGTTCTTACCTTCAATCCTCTGTCAATTCTTTCTTTTCTCATCGATTGTTTATCCATAGACTATACCCTCTCCTCCAGTTCTTTCTGCTTTCCGAATATCCCTGAAGGCTTGATCAACAGGGTGATGATGATAGCAAGCAGGGCCACGACCATCTGGTAGTGTGAAGAAAGAAAGGCTTCTGTAAGAATCTGGGCAAAGCCTATGATAAATGAAGCAACTACAGTCCCTCCCCAGCTCCCCAGTCCTCCGATAACACAGACCGCTATTGCAAAGATAAGGACATTGTATCCCGCTTCTACGATGATGCTCCCAAGTGGCAGAAGGAGTATTGCTGCAAAACCGGCAAGCCCCGAACCGATTGCAAGGGAGATTATGGCTGTCATATCGGAATCTATACCGAGCATCATGGCCGCCCTTTCATCCTGGGCAATCCCCCTTAATGCAAGGCCGATCTTGTTGAAATGTGTAAACAGGTAAAGCAGGGCAAAGATGAGGATGCCTGATCCGACAATGATGATTCTCTGATAATCAATATTGGCTCCGAAGATCTGCATAGAGCCTGGAATAAAAGGAGGAAGAGTAAATGTCATGCCTCTTAGCCCTCCCCACCGCAGGCCTTCCAGGATAGCAAGACCTATTGCGTATGTGGCAATGATCTCGGAGATTTCCATGCCTCTTATCCTGATTAGTACAAAACGGTAGATCAGAGCGCCTACGAGACTTGTCAGGCCAATTGCCAGGATGATGGCAAGGGGATAAGGAAAGGCGATAAATTTGTTGAGAAACAGCCATGTTATATAACCTGCCATAATATAGAGGGCGCCGTGGGCAAAATTAGGTACCCTGCTTATACTGTATACCAGCGCAAATCCCAAAGACAGAAGAGACAGAGTAATGCTGTTTATAATGCCATAAATGAGTATTTCCACATCTGCTCCTTTTATTTTATGGGGCTCACGTTGCCCCCTCCACCAGCAAATCTCGACCCACTGTGGTGGGTACCCCGGCCACCCTTTCTCGCTCACCGTGTGAGCTATTTATCGCTCTGACACTTTAATCCACCGGGGCTCACAATATCCCCCCCGTAGGGGGTCGACCCCTGTATGGTAGAGACGCAAAATCGCGTCTCTACCACTCTTTTATTGATATTACTTCATCCAGGGCGGTAATAAAACCTTTCCCTCAGCATATTTCGGAGGGAATATCTGGATCCTTTTGCCTGCCTGCCATTGTATGATACCTGTTACTGCTCCTTCTTTAGCGTCAAAAGATGGTATAATCTGGTGTGATTTTTTATCAAAGCGCATTCTTCCGTATACTCCCATGATATCGAGGTTTTCCAATGCTGTTATGACAGCCTCAGAATCTGTGCTGTTTGCTTTTTCGATGGCATCCTTAAGCTGGTATACTGCCATATAGCTCGATGATGTCCCGTATCCTTCAGGTTCAAGTCCCCATTTTTTCTTATATGCATCAGAAAATTTCATAGTCCAGGGAGTGATCTTTGCCGGGGCGTTGCCGCCATTGACAAGGTTTACGATAAGATACTCGCCCTTTCCACCGGTTGCCTTCCAGAACCCCGGCTGCTCGGCCGCATTCACAAACCCTATGGGGAGGCATTTTAACTTCATATCGCTCCACTGTTTTAGCAGCACAGCGCTTTCAGGCATATCCATCCATAGGAAAAGTATCTGTGCGCCCTTTTTGTTTGCGTCTGAAAGGCCGACAGAATAATCATTGGTCCCTGTGGGGTATATCTTCATGTCGATCACTTCCCAGCCTTTCTCAGCCAGCGCCTTTTTCATAAATTCTCCGCCGCCACGCGCATGGGCCACGTCCTGTACCATGATATATGCTTTGGTAAAATTATGTCCCTTTTTAAGGTCTTCGAGCAACGCGATAAACTCCTTCATCATCACAGGCACATGGCTTGTATTTCTGAAGCAGTATTTATATTTCCCGTAGTTCTCTTCCACTCTTTTGGTGTAGGCGGGCGTGAGAACCCCTGTAGTGAGGATGCTTACCTTTTTGTGCTTGTTCAAAAGATCCATAGCTGCCAGGGCTGCTTCGGAACGGACAGGCCCTCCGATGATAAAATCCGCTTTTTTCTCAAGGATAAGCTTTTCAAGGGCAAGAAGTGCCTCGCTCACCGGAACGCCAGCCTCAAGGTCCCTTGTATCGATTACTTCAACCTGAAAGGGCCTTTTCTTCCCGCCAACGACTACACCGCCCTTAGCATTTATTTCATCGACGGCAAGTTTAATTCCCCTCTCGGCATCCCATCCATAGAGAAAGGCCGTAGAAAGAGGTGCCCCTATTATTACCGGTTTTTCTGCGGCAATTGATGGGCCGATAAAACAAGAAATTATAAACAGGAAAAAGATAGAAAAATACATCAGCTTCTTCATTTGAACCCCCTTTTAATTTTTTCAGTAAAACCCTGTTTAAATATTTATGTTATCTGGCTGTTATATCAACAAGCAATAACTATGCCAGGAAATTTTATTAAAATATCCAATTATATCAATATAGCATTTAATATAAATGTATACAAATTTTCAATCTACTGAAATATTATTTTACTTTTTGAAAAAAATTTTCAAATGGTTTTGCCCCGCTGGTTCATAGCTCGAAGATTGCTTTGAAAAACGAATCTATTCAGCATTTCTTACCAATATCTTAAGAGTTTTGCCGAGGGGTGATTCATTGCCCCGCAAACTACAGCGGGGTAGATCATTTCCCATTGGGGGAGATGCCATAGGTTTTGAGCTTGTTGCGTAGAGTCGGACGGGACATATCAAGCAGTTTGCATGTTTTTCCAAGATGCCAGTGTGTGCGGTCCAATATTTTTATAATATATTCTTTTTCTATGTTCTGAAGGCTTTGTTCGTGTGATGTTTCCTTTTCATTTGTTTCTTTCACCACTCTTTTACCAAGAAGAGGGGTTATAAGCTCCTCCAGGATAACCTCTCCCTGAGTATTTATTGCAGCATGGGTAAGGACATTTTCCAGTTCTCTCACATTGCCGGGCCAGTCATATTCCAGCATCTGCCGGGCAGCTTCCTGTTCGACTTTCTTAATACCCTTCTTTAACTCATGATTTATCTTCTTCAATATATATTCCATTAAGAGAGGGATATCCGGTTTTCGTTCTCTCAGAGGAGGGAGCTTTATTGTTGCAACGCTGAGCCTGTAATACAGATCCTCTCTGAAATTGCCGTCCTGAACCATTTTCCATAAATCCCTGTTTGTTGCCGCAATCACCCGTGCATTCGATTTAATCTTCTTTTCACCGCCTATACGTTCAAATTCTTTCTCCTGAAGAAAACGTAAGAGTTTCGATTGGAGTTCAAGGGGTATCTCCCCTACCTCATCGAGAAAGATAGTTCCTTCTCCGGCAAGCTCAAATTTCCCCTTTTTGGTATAAGAGGCACCGGTAAAAGACCCCTGCTCATGACCGAAAAGTTCGCTTTCCAGTAGCGTACCCACTATGGCCGAGCAGTTAATAATGCGGAGAGGATGATTTCTGAATGGACTATGGTAATGGACTGCTCGTGCTATTAGCTCCTTTCCAGTGCCTGTCTCACCCTCTATGAGAACCGTAACCCTGTTTTCTGAGAGTACACCGATGGTTTTAAAAATCTCCTTCATCACCCTGCTTTTACCGATGATCTTTCCCTCTTGATAAACAAAAGGAGGAACTGGTGTGGCATCGGCGCTGTGAGCAGTACTCGAACATTTCATTGCCCTGGCGATAGCTTTTTCGAGTTCTTCCACATCTATAGGTTTTGGGATATATTCGAAGGCACCTGATTTTACCGCTTTTATTGTCGTATCCATATCATGGAATGCCGTTATAATAATTATATTTTTCTTATCATTACGCCTCAGCTTTTCCAGCACCTCGAGGCCGTCCATATCAGGGAGATGGATATCCAGAATGGTCACGTCCGGGTTGAAGGAATCGCTTTTTTCAAAACCCTCTGCCGCTGTAGTGGCGCATTCTATTGCATAACCTTTTTCGGTAAGAAACATATCCAGAGATTCAAGCAAAGAATGTTCATCATCTATGATGAGGATTTTTTTTCTTTTCAATTAATCTCCCTGAAGGGTACAGTGAAGGAGAAGCGTATGCCCTGCGGTTTTCGCAAATTAACGCTTTCCACCCCTCCGTGAGCCTCTATTATCTTTTTCACGTTCGAGAGACCGAGACCGGTACCCTTCTTCTTGTTGCTGAAAAAGGGGTCAAAGATATACGGGAGATCCGATGTGCTTATTCCCGGTCCGTTGTCGGAGATTTCTACTTTTATAGCCTTATTGTTTCTCAGCGTCTGTTTTGTCACGACTTCTATGCTGCCTTTTTCCTGCAATACCTCAACAGAGTTAAGCAATATGTTAATGATTGCCTGTTCCATTTTTTCATGATCCACTGAAACAAGAGGAATCTTTTTCGAATATTTTTTAACAACAGTTATATTTTTTTCCCTGATTTTTGCCTCCATCATTTCAAGACAGGAGTCAATTACTTCGTTTATCGAAGCAGGTTCAAGATTCAACCGGACCGGTCTTGCAAAATCGAGCATTTCATTGAGAATCCCTTCAAGCCTTGATATCTCATTAGCTATTATCTCCATACGTCTCTTGTCATTACCGCTAAATACCGTGTTTTTCAAGATTATCTGGATATTCATCTTTACCGATGACAGAGGGTTCCTTATCTCATGGGCAAGTGAAGTGGTGAGTTTTCCGATGTGGGCAAGGCGTTCTGATTCACGTATCCTTTTTTCTGTTTCCATGCGTTCGGTAATATCCCGGCAGATTCCTGCAACAGCATGTTCACCCCGATAAATAATGCGCTTTACCATGTTTTCTGTCGGCAGACTGCTTCCGTCCTTATGGCGTCTGAAATAGATATACATCTCATCAGAATCTTCGCCTAACATTCTCCTCTCGTACAGTTGCCGCACCACAGGCAATGATTTAGGCGTTACCAGTTCAGTATATGGCTTTCCTATCATTTCACGAGATGTAAAACCGTGCAGATCGCAATAAGCCTGATTTGCAAACACTATTTTTCCGTTTTGATTTACA
The DNA here is from genome assembly GCA_026388275.1 of Pseudomonadota bacterium. NCBI lineage: Bacteria > Pseudomonadati > Pseudomonadota > Pseudomonadota bacterium. Next base: position 32,350 of record JAPLKB010000016.1, on the reverse strand, counting down.
AAATACCCGTCATTTATGTCTTCCACAAGGACACGGTATTTTGATTCGGACTCGGCAAGCTCCTTTGTCCTTTTCTCCACCTCTCTTTCAAGGTTCTGGGCATAATTCTTTATCTGCCTCTCGTGCAAAGATTGAAAATAGTCGCTGAACTTCGTTATGGTATAAAACAGACATCCATTTAATTTCCGGAGAACATCCTGCAACATAGGCCCTTTCAGTTCCCTTACAAGCACAGGGAGAAGACCTGTCCTGAAATACTCATAGGCATTCTGAACCTCTGAAAGGGAAAAACTGCCCCGTAGGCGGATATTGGTGATCCATTGGATATGGCAGTCTATCATGGAAAAATCATTAATTGTCAATACAGTACAGGATGCATCATAGGCTGCGGATACGGTGATAAACAGTTCCTCAAGGGGTCTTTCCCTGTAGCGCTCACTGGTGGCTGTGTGCAGGGAATGCACCCACTCCTCGATAATCTGTTTCCGATATTTCTTCAGGATCCGGGGAAGGTCCATGTAAAAATTGTAGCCTTATATATAGTTATCGGTCAAGAGTATTATTGAAATGCCGGATGCAGTTTAATTCCAGTCTGCCAGTATGACGCCGATACTTATGCGATTTGAATTTGCGTTATAATCAAGAAGACTCTCGCCGTAGCCGTTAAAATACTGTATATAACCGCAAAAACGGTCGTTCTTTATAAAGGGGAAAGGGAACCCCCAATCAAGCTGTATAGCGCCTTTATTGTCAGCGGTTCGCAGATTGTTGCGCAGCATTATGCCGAATTTGTGTTTATTCCAATAATATGCTCCCAAGATCTCACCGTACCCCAGATATTTTTCAATATTAGGATTGTCGTCATCACGGGAGCTCTCAGGCAGTCTGTGCCAGGCTTTTACATATAAATTAAAATTATCTTTCTCAAATCCAAGATTTGTAAAAATACGATTCCAGCTCCGTGAAAGCGGTCTGGAACGGCCGTTTGATTGATGGTCAATGCCTATGTTGACTGTACGCCCCTTCAGTCCGAAAAGATCAAGGCCGAAAGGATTGTAATCTGTACGGAAATTCAGGAAGAGTTCGGGTTCATAATCTGTTTCACGAAAAGGGGATGAAAATGTTGAGTTATATAGCTGCCAGAAAGAAAGCTGGGTATAGGCAAACCAAAGATCCACATCCTTATTCATCACATCTTCCCAAAGCTTTATCTTAAAGCTTATCTGAAATTTTGCCTCGGTATGTTCGGATCTTGCCTGCCTATCCATATCGAGAGTAGGCTCACGATTCGGTGATCCATTGTATGCAAGCGGCAGAATATAATTAGGCCGATGAATTCTGATAATTGATGAGGTTTTCCGGCTCAAGGTATCCAATTCCCAATGTTCGGACATTACCGAAGGCCGGGCAATCTTTTGAGACGACTTATCTTCTGTTTTTGTTGCAGGGACTGCTGTTTTTACCGGGATATTCCTCCCGGTCAGATCATCGAAACATTTCAACCTTGCAGCATCATCCGGTATTTTTGTACATTCAGCCATGCGGTCGGTAATGTCAGCCATTGCGGTGCCGCATAGAAGAAAGAGGCTTGTGAGGAAAAGAATCGGGCTGCATACGGGGCTCCACGAAAAGTATCTCCGGCATTGGATTGCACCTTGCAACATTTTCATAGACACCCCCTTTTTGTGAAAAGTAATCCCATCAGTGCGAAAAATCAATAAGAAAATTAATTAAATCAATTGCATGTTATTGATTTTCGAGTGAAAATGCGGGTAACCACCGACACCGTAAGGATGGCGCCGATGGTTTGTAGGTAAATGGCCTACAGCGAATTCATCAACATGCCGATATTCAAATTTATATTGCATTGCTATAATTATCATAATAAAAAGGAGCCCTTTGCATAAAAGCCGCCTGGCAAGACACGATGAGGGGCATATACGGCATTCCTGAGAAGGGCCCCTTATGCGATACTTTTACTTCTCGTCCCGCTTCTTGAACGGGTTCTGGATCGGTTTCGAGCCGAGACAGAGCACCTGGTTCCTGTTTTCCAGATAAAGCGCCGCCTCCAGGCTGGCCGAGATATTCTGATTGATCGCCTCTTTGGTCATCCGTAAACCCAGGACCGACTTGGCAACCATCTTGTCCGCCAGCTCCCGTGCTTTCTTTATGACCTGCCCCTCGGGCACGATGTAATTCACCAGGCCGTAACGGTAGGCAGTCTCCGCGTCCATCGTCTCACCGGTCAGAAGGTATTCGGCAGCGATTCCAAGGGGTACCTGTCGAGGAAAGTGGAAGCTGCTGCCCATATCAGCGGCTGTTAATCCGATATTGATATAGGCGGCAAGGAATTTGGTTGTCGGGTCGGCAACCCTGACGTCACATGCCAGCGCGAAACTGAATCCTCCGCCTGCAGCCCATCCGTGTATGGCACCGACAATCGGTTGCGGGGCGCGCCGCATCATAAGGATTACCTCTGCGATCTGGTTCTGGAAGGCGTAGAGTTCCTCCACATTCTGTTTGTAGAATGGGCGATGCTCGTCGTCCATCTCGTCGATATCCGAACCGGAGCAAAAGGCCTTTCCTTTTCCGGTCATAATCACGACACGACACTCGTCCTGATTATTTTGACGTTCGCGCCAGAAATGGAGCAGTTCCTGCCGCATTTTTTTCGTGTGGGCGTTCAGTTTTCCGGGAACGTCCAATGTCAGTGTTCCTATTGTCCCGTCCAGGTCAAAATGAAGCGTATCGTACATTAGCGAGCCTCCTTCAATTAAGACGTATTCCATTCGTTAATCATGTTGCTAAGTCGGTAGTTAGCCACAGATTCACTCATGTAAAAGCAATCTTTTTATTGGATTATCACTTGTAACCGTGCATTTCAAGAAAAATCTTGCTATACAAACTTGCAGGTTAAAATCATGGTTGATGATACGTTGTGAAGAATAGGACTTGCCAAGGGATGGGAATATCCCATATCCCCTAACGGCAAGTCTAAGTTCTTGATTTAATACTTTTTATGCTTTTTAGGAAAACCAGTGAAGATGTCCGGATTGTTTTTCAACATTTTTTCCGGTTTGAAAATGGCAGCATCCATGGTCTTCAAATCATCGGCAATTACAGGGGCAAAATCCATTTGTGCAAGAACATCTTTCTGCAAATCTATGCCCGGAGCGATTTCCTTCAGAACCACCTTGCCGTTCTCCAGTTTGAAGACAGCCCGCTCGGTAACATAAACTACGTTCTGATTTGTTTCAGTGGCATATTTGCCGCTGAAGGTAATCTGATCTACCTTTTTCAGGAATTTTCTACCGGCGCCATCTTTGATGATGCTAAGTTTCCCGTCCTTCATCTCGATCTGTGGCTTACCGTTCATAAAGGGGGCGCAAAAAACCACGTTTTTCGCATTTTGTGAGATGTCAATAAAACCGCCGGTGCCGGTAATATCCGTGCCGAGCCTGCTCACATTGACGTTTCCTTCTTCGTCCATCTGGCCCATGCCCAGACATCCAAAATCCAAACCGCCGCCGTGATAGAAATCAAACTGGGAAGGCATGCTCATAATGCACTCAGGATTCCATGCTCCACCGAATTGTACACCTTTGGTCGGCACTCCGCCGACGATGCCCATCTCGATACTGAAGATAAAATCATCGATAACCCCTTCTTCACTTGCCACATTTCCGATACCGTCTGCTATACCGATTCCCAGATTTACAACAGCGCCAGCTTTCAGTTCCAGGGCAGCCCTACGTGCAACCAGTTTCCGAAGTCCGAATTCAAGGGGGGCAATGGCGCTAACAGGAACTTTAATATGACCGCAGAGGCCCGGATCATATTCCGCATTATATGTCTGCCACTGATTGGGATCCTGAACAACTGCAGTAACCATGTGAGCCGGTACGCGAACCATGCGGGGATTCAGGGTTCCTCTCTTGGCGATACGCTTTACCTGGGCAATGATGATTCCGCCGCTGTTGAATGTTGCCTGTGCTGCCTGCAACATGTGCAGGTCGAGCGCTTCCAGTTCAACGGATATGTTCCCGTCTTCATCAGCAGTAGTACCACGGACAATACAAACATTGATTGGGAAAGCCTTGTAAAGAAGCATATCGCGGCCGTGTATATTGATCAGTTCGACGAGGTCTTCTGACTGGGCCCTCTTGTTCAATTTTCCGCCTTCAACTCGAGGATCCACGCAGGTCCTCAGTCCTACAGGTGTGATGAGTCCAACCCGGTGTGCGGCAATTTCGCGCATAAGAAGCGACAGAACACCCTGGGGAAGGTTGTATGCTTCGATTTTTTCATCCAGTGCCAGTTTACCCATTACCCTTGACCAGCGCCAATGGCCGCCGACAATCCTTTTAACCAGACCTTCGTGGGCGAAATAGCCCATGCCTGATTCGCGGCCCTCGCCGTGTAAAAAATTCCGACCGCCGACGCCTGTGATATGTACGAAAGTACAGTCTTTGGGCTCACCTGTTTCCAGGAACCTCTTTTCAAGAGCCGCATAAACCATATCGGCATCCTGAAAACCACCACCGGACGCCACAATATTGATGGTGTCACCGTTCTTTATTAATTTTACTGCTTGTTCAGCTGACATGAGCTTGTCCATGGTAAAATCCTCCAAAGGTTATTTATGATATATTGGATAACAAAGTTATTATGATATTCAGGATAACAACTTGCTTGTTAACACAGGATATTTTACTACCAAATTCCAAATTTGTCTATAGGAAAAGACAGATCATCAGCCCATTCGGGTAACACAAACCGTTAAGATATAAAGAGGTCTTTTGTTGAGAAATTAGGGTCACTGGTCAGATTTACTCCAAGCCTTCTTGGCCCGGCTTCATCTCCGGATGTCGGAATATGGGTCATGCGTACTTCGCGGCCCCGGAGTAAGATTTATTTGATAATATATTGGTTTCACAGGTTTTTCTTTTGTTGATTACATTAGGCTATGGGTCTATAATTAAAGCAGATGAGTTTTTTGATTAACACGAGAACTATAATAATATACAATCATTCCTGAAGGGGGGGGCGTCTATGAGAATTATACTTATGATTGACTATGAAAATGTCCAGGGTCTTACATTAAACAGCTTAGACCCGGGTATTGTGGAAGTCTGGTTTTTTGTCGGCAAATCACAAAATAAAATACCTTTTGAACTTGTTGAATCAACACAGTCTTTTGGCAGTGCTTTAAGGTGGATCAAGATCGAGGGTAACGGAAAGAATAATCTCGATTTCCATATGATCTTCGAACTCGGCAGGCTTAGTATGGAAAAAGAAAAAGCAGGAGAGATATACCTTCTCTCGAAAGATAAAGGCTTTGATCCGGTAGTACAGTATGCAAACCGCCTGGGTTTGAAAGTAAAGCGTATAGTCAATCTTTCACAGATGCCTGCCTCTGATCAGGGCTCTCCGAAGTCTACCCACACAGATGCAGTTGTAATAAATCTTTCAAAAATACCTGCTGCCAGAAGGCCCAGAACAAAATCATCGCTGGCAACGCACCTTAAAAATACGTTCTCCGGCCGCATGGATGAAAAAGATATTGAGACAATAATGGAGCAGCTTTTTATTGAAGGTAAGATATCGGAAAGCAATAATCGTTTAAAATATGATATTTGAATTCATTTATAGTTCAACCGGTTGATGCGTACTTTTGATAAAAATGAAACAGGAGAATTCGCTGTTGACTGCCCGCTTAGCGCCTACTAATCGAGTATATGACTTTTTGTGCAGAGTTACGAATTAGCAAATAAAAGCGACTTACATAGGAGACAACGCAAAGAAAACAACTGTCCCCGTTCGGTCACTATTTTTCCCATTCATAAAATTCATTTTGATGTGGTTCCAATTCTCTTTTTGCTGTCATCTTCTTTACTTCCATCACTATTACTCTCGTTTCCAGGAGGGACGAACGCGATATCTCACGTTTGTCTTTCCCGTAATATTTCAGGAATTTATTATTTAATATTTCCTGAAGTTCCTGTTCATCCTCAACATACCTTGCATTACCGTAGGCTATTATGCTCTCCCATTTCCCATGACAATTATTCCTGCTTTTAAAATCCTCCGGAGTTCCATAATATTTCATAATGGTATACACAACAGATGGGTTTCTTTTTATGAAATCAATCTTTTTTCCGCCGACAGCGCAGTGAAAGTAAAAGCATCCATCTTCATATGCGTGGTTAATCGGTACGGCATAGGGCTCGCTTTCATGGCTAAATGACAACACTCCGTGATATGTCCCTTTGATAATGCCTTCACACTCTTCATTGTTTGTTTCTGTGGGTTTGATTCTATATGTCATTATGACCTCCTCTTATTTGATTGATAACAATTAATATATAACCATCGTATTTTTCCATTTCTTTAATATCAAGTCTCCTGTAAAAAAAAGTCTTATAGAACTGCAACCGTTTAAAAATAAGAGGCTTTCCAAAAGGATGCATAAAAACATGCCTTTCATTTTCAAAGAAAACATACAATACCCTCAATTCTATTTTTGTCCTTCTCCCTAACTATCATTTCCGTCCTTCGAAGCAGCCGTTTCCCCTTCTTTCTCCTTGTCTTTTTTCTTCTCAAGTGCCTCAGATATTTCCAGAAGTCTCTTTGCAACAAGGTAATTAATAGTGCCTTCCGGATATTCCCCGGATTCGTTAATTTCACCGGCAGATATGCCGGTAAGTATCTCAAGCCCCTCTTCCATTTTATCAATTGTGTATACAGCGAATTTCCCGTCCCTTACTGCATTTACCACTTCTTCCTTGAGAAAGAGATTTAAAGCATTTTTCTTCGGTATTATCACGCCATGGCTTCCATCAAGCCCGCGCATCCTGCAAAGCTCAAAAAAGCCTTCAATTTTCTGATTTACGCCGCCTATCGGTTGAACATCACCATTCTGATCCATTGAGCCGGTTACGGCAAAACATTGTTTCAGGGGTGCCCCGGATATACTGCTAAGAAGGGTATATAATTCGGCGCAGGTGGCGCTGTCGCCTTCTATCATTTCATAGAGCTGCTCAAAAGTAATGGATGCCGAAAGACTGATAGGTTTTTTTACTGCATATTTACTACCGAGATAACTTGATATAATCATGATTGCTTTTTCGTGGATTTTGCCGCTCATCTTTGTTTCGCGCTCGATGTTTACAACCCCGGCTCTTCCGGCAAATGTCTTGGCAGTTATCCTTGAAGGTTTTCCGAAACTGTAATCTCCCAGATCAAGCACGGCAAGACCATTCACCTGTCCAATCCTGGTGCCTTCCGTATCCACGATAAGTGTTCCTTCAAGCATCATTTCCCGTAGTCTTTCCTCAACCCTGTTTACCCGGTAAATACCTTCCACTACTGCAAGGGATACATGTTCTGCTGCGATAATGCTGCTGCCTGCTTTAAGAGCCCAGTAATGTGATTCCCTGAGCAGATCCAGAATATCGCTGAACTTCACAGACAGCTTGTTCTGGTGGTCGGCAAAACGGGAGCCGAATTCAATAATCTTTGCAACCCCACTCCTGTCCAGAGGAAGAAGCGCTTCTTCTTTCTGGCAGTGTGCAATAAATGCAGCATACTTATTTATATTTTCCGTTGTTCTGTCAATCCTGCTGTCAAAGTCGGCCTTAACCTTGAAAAGCTCCCTCGATTCTTCATCATATGCATAAAGGAGGTAGTACAACTGGGGATTACCCATGAGGATGACCTTTACGTTAAGAGGTATCGCTTCAGGTTTCAGGGTAGAGGTGCTAATCATTCTGTACTGCTCCAGAATATCCTCTACTTTTATTTCCCTGTTCTTAAGCGCTCTCTTCAGTGCATCATAAGAGAACGGGTTCTTTAAAAGGTCTGTGGCATTGATTACAAGATAACCACCGTTTGCCTTATGGACAGAACCCGCCTTAATGAGAGTAAAATCCGTTGTTGCCATCCCGTAGGTCACCTTGTATTCTATCCTGCCGAAGAGGTTCAGATATGTGGGGTTGCTTTCAAAAACAACAGGAGCACCTTTGTTTTCACCGTTATTTACGAACATGTTTACCGCATACTTTGTAACGGAGACTTCCTGCTGCGGCATCTTTAAAAAGGACAGGGGCGTTGGCTGTTGTTCTTCACCAACAGACTTGAACTCATCAAGGTGTGATAATATTTCCTCTTTCAAATCCTCAAGGTATGCAAGCATTTTCTCGTTTTTGCTATACTTCTTTTTCATTGCCTCAACAAGAGGCCCCACAATATCGAGAGCTATCATCTTTTCAAGTTTAGCCAGCATATCTCTTACTATTTTGTCCGTTTCCTTGAGAATTCTGACGGCATCATTCAGTTGTCCCTGGAGCATCCTGCCTGTTTCCTCCATCTGTCTTCGAATCGTTTCATCAAGGGCCTCGAATTCTTCTTTTGAGAACATCTCGCCCTTTTCATTCAAGGGCACAATAATAACGCCTGTCGGTCCCCTCTTTACAGCAAAGCCTCTTGTCTTTGCTTCTTCGTCAAGTTTTGAAAAATATTCCGATTGCTTTTGCTGAAACTGTTCAATGATTTTACCCTTCTGTTCTTCATATTCCTTTGATTCGAAAGCCTTTGGTATCTCAATCCTTAGTATCTTAACAAAGCCATCCATTTCTTTTTGAAAGGAAAGTCCCATGCCTGAGCTGAGAGGGATGACTATAGGCGCATCCGGGTTTTTGAAATTGAACACATAGCACCAGTCATCCGGCACCTTTTCTTGTGAAGCTTTCTCTTTCAGCAGGGCCAGGATGGTTGACATTTTTCCTGTCCCGCTCTCCCCAAGGGCAAAGATATTAAATCCTTTACTATCCATGGTAAGCCCGAAATCCATGGCTCGCAGCGCCTTTTCCTGACCGATAGTTCCTTTAAAATCATTTATTTCATTTGTTGTGTTGAATGTAAACAGATTTGGGTCACAACGCTTGTAAAGTTCTTCCGGGCTTAATTTGTTAATCATCTATGCCTCCTTTGTGCTATTACGGTATTGCCGGTTTTCATCATATTATTCTGTTTCTTAAGCAATTTCAGCCCTTTTCTCCTGGTCGGTCAGCGGCATGGTTATCTCATCCAGCTTCCGCCGGTAACGCATATTGTCTGACCGGTAACATATTCACCCTCATCGGTGACAAGGAACAGGGCTGTATTCGCAATGTCCTGTGGCGTCCCTTTTCTCGGATAGGGTATTTCCTCGTACATCCGTTCTATTTCTTCTTCAGGGTATATATGGGGAATAAATTCATTATATATAAAACTCGGCGCAATTGTATTCGCAGTTATATGGAATTGTGCCGCTTCAGCGGCAAGGCATCGTGTAAATGCCATAACCCCGGCTTTTGCAGCTGCATAGTGGGCATGTCCGGCCTTCAGTCCCCTGAATGCTGCAACAGATGTGACGCTCACGATTCGCCCGTAGTTCTGTTTCATCATGGCAGGCAGGACTGCTCTGCAGCAATAGAATGTTCCACGCAGTGATACATTTATTACCAGTTCCCATTCCTCGTCAGACATGTCCACTATCTGTACAGGCCGGTTTGTCCCTGCATTGTTGAAGAGTATATCTATGTGACCGAATTTCTCAAGCACAATATTTACAGAACGTTCCACATCATTACGGCTTGTTACATCACATCCGATGCCGAGGGCTTCAATACCATATTCTTGCTTGAGTGCTTCGGCAACTGAAATCGACCGGTCTTTATGAGCATCGGTCACTACAACGCGGGCGCCTTCCCGGGCGAATGTTCTGGCAACTGCCTGGCCAATGCCTGCGCCGGCTGCTGCTGTAAGTAAAGCAACTCTTCCTTCAAGTTTCATGTGATTCCTCCAGTAAATATCATAGCAAAAATTGTTATGATGACTCAAGTGCAAACAAGGTATCTCCCCCGGTCTCATGAGGATAAATTGTTATTGTATGTATTGAGGCGGATAGCAGCTTTCAGCTGGCATTCATGCCCTGTGAGAAGTTTTTGGGCTCAATTCTTCTAAAAAAAATACAAGCCCGCTCGACATAATAACCAATATTCCAAGTATCAATATGCCAAACTGGAAGCTCAGCAGATCACCTGAAAGTCCGAGAAGGTATGGGGTAACCCCCCAACCGATGATTACACCAAACCCAAATATAAAACCGGTGGCTATTCCTCGAACATTTAAATCAAAAATCTTTGAAATCGCTATAAGCCCGGCTGGGAAAAAGCCATAAATGAAACTTGCCTGGAGAAAAAGGGCTATTCCGACAAACTTAATGCCCGCTAATGCTACAAATGCCGTAGAGGCACCGGAAATAATCAAAATGGAGACCATGATTGCACGTATACTGAACCGACTAACCAGAAAACCTGAACTAATGGCTACAACAAATCCGCCAAGCCTTGATATGCCGAAAATAGTGTTGGCGTATCCTAAATCAAGATGAAGCTCCTTGGTAAGAAATAAAGGGGTGACATAATAAACCCCGATGCTTGTTGATGCGGCAAATACCCAGATGATGCTCAGAATCCACAGTGCCCGCCTTCTGATGAATTTACCGAAAGCAGCCCTGGTAACACGGGCGACTGTAAGCTCATTAAAGAGAAAGTAGAATGTAATTGCAGCAGCCACAAAAACAAAACCCATTATCCCTAAAACTCCCCGCCAATAGAAAAAACGAAGGAGAAAAAGGGCAATCAATGGGGCTGCAAAAACCCCTATTGAAGCAGCCGAATCGTGAATTGCAATCGTCTTGCTCCAGATATTTTCTTCATAATAGCTGGTAATAAGGGGAATAACAGCCGGGATATAGATGCCTGTTGCGATCCCGATAATGAAGGCGACAACGTAAAGAAAAGTAAAGGTCTTGACGAGGGGAATCAGGAAAAACATAAGGGCTGTTACTAGCAAGGAGACTATAATGGATTTTTTGTAACCAAATACCCCGGAAAGCAGCCCGGACAAAAACACCGATATCCCATAGCCGATAGAGAGAAATATAAAAATACTACTCGCCTTTGCATGACTGATGAGGAACTCATCTTCAATCAACGGTAAGACAGGGGAGAGGATGGTTCTGCCGATAAAATTGATAGACCAGAGAGAGCTTAGGAATAGGAGATATAGGAATGATATACCTTTTAACGAACCGAACCTGATCATCGCTCCAATATAGCCGGAAAAATCTGAATATTCAATAAAAAGTTCTAAATAGGCTATCTTTACGACATCTCTGCACAGTGGTACATTTTCAATAAATAATGCTCAGATTTACAGAAAAGGCTATATACTGTATAAGTGCATGCAATAATTTTGCTATTTTTATTTTTAATAAGAAAAAACGTGAAATTTTACTAATGTCTTCCTGTTATCCGCGAAATCAATGTTCTCCAAAGCATTAAAGATATTAACTGACAATCGTTGGATTCTCCCTTGCAAAATATTTGAAATAGAAGGAAAATAGAATAAAGGTGGAACATGAGTAAAATCTTGGCGGAAGAGTTTATTGACTTCCATAAGAACGTTTCCTGCGCATATATTTGATGAAGGGAGTTATAATGAAATGTACCAATATCCATCATGTGGGCATGTGGGTTGACAACATCGATGAGGCAATCTCTTTTTTCACTGATATAATGGGGTTTCGTTTGTTGACACGCGGCCCGCGAGGCAGTATCGGGCCGGGGGAACGAGCCCTTGTTCATGCTGGTGATCAGCAGGTGATAGAACTACTGACAGAACCGAACGTTACACCGCGTCCCGATTTCCCTGTTCACCCGATGGGCCATGTGGTTGGGATTCCTCATATATGCCTGAGGGTAACGGATGTACCGGCTTGGCGGCAGAAACTTCAAACCCACGGATACGCTGTTTCTGAGGAGTTTCCCAAAACCGGTTTTACGCATACAGAACTGGGGTTACTCCGATTAATTTTTTTTGAAGGCCCGGGAGGAGTAGGATTTGAATTATTCGAATTTGAGAAGGAATACCCCCTGTCCCACACTTCTTCCAGTAATTTACGATCAAAGTAAAAGGCCGTATACTCAACAAGCAGGCACACACTACAGCAGGACAACCAACGGTTTACCCACTCAAAGTGAAAAAGAATTATTATTAACGATTTTGTTGCTGTAACACCTGTAAGCCGGAACCACGGGTTTACCTGTCAGGAATCTATATTTTTCCACTGGAGCCAGAGTAATAATCCTCCCCATAGGAAAGAAATGAGCATCAATAATATCCCTGACTATTACCGGGGCTTGCGTCGCCCCCTCCACAAGCAAAGCTCGTGGAGCCTTCCCCTCTCGCACGCCGTGCGTGCTATCGAGCAATCCGGGACATTACGAATCTATATTTTTCCATTGGAGCCAGAGTAATAATCCTCCCCATAGGAAAGAAATGAGCATCAATAATATCCCGAACCAATGGGATATATTGGCTATTACATGGTCAAGTTTTAATAAGCCGAGTGTTCCCAGGATGTTATTCCAGTCATGGTAGCCGGGTGCATCCTGGCCTGTTACACCCCCCAGCAGCATTAGCACCTGGGCGCGGGCATCGTTTATATAGGGCGAGCAATCGATAAAGTTCTGCCCAATCCACCATAGAGAAATAGAGGCGCTGAATACATCGCTCTGCTTTAAAAATGCTCCCATACAAATTGCAGGGATAAGGATTTGAAAGAGACTTCCACCAAGCACGCCCATAAAATCTCCAAAGGGTGAAAGGATAATATGCCCGGCTTCATGGAAAGGGAGGCTTACATTATGGAGAAAGGACTCTCCGGCATAATTGCTATTAACAGAATGTGTAATATATTTAAAGCCCCATATAATGGTTATAAGAAAAACAAAGACCCTGCCGGCAAAAACGAAGGGGTTGATCTTTTCTCCAACGGAAAAGAAGAAGTCCTTAAAGGTTGTAGTATCCGGTTCGCTGCTGTCTCTGCGTTTCTTTGATTTTATCTTACTCCCCGAAATATTTTCTTTTCCGGCAGTAGCGGTAATGTAATCAATCAGGGTCTCATATGCCCAGCTTATTTCCTTTAGCTTTTCCCACCCTTCTTCTTTTGTGCTAAACTTATTCTTGATTTTTGCAAAGGCTTCTTCAATCTCTTCTCTTGATGCATCCGGTGAAAGCCCGAGTGTTTGATAGCAGTTTTTTATCAAGTCATCCATGTTGGAACCTGTCAAATGTGATTTTATCCTATCCGCTCCAATTTTTAAACGATTTTCTTATACAGCAGCTTGACATTGCATATACTTCTATGATTTTTTAGAGGAACAATGAGTAAAGTATATGTTCACGGCTACGATCATCGGGAAAATATAAGATTACAGGATCAGGCATCCACCCTTGTCGATTTGTTGCATTCCGATACTGCATATCCGGCAGGAAGCCGTGTTTTGGAAGCCGGTTGTGGTATTGGTGCGCAGACAGTTACCCTGGCGAAAAACAGCCCGGGCGCCTTGATTACTTCCATAGATATTTCCAATGTCTCTGTTGCTGAAGCCAGGCAAAAAGTCACAATGGCAGGCTTGAACAATGTGCAATTCCAACAGGGCGATATCTTCAATTTACCCTATAGGCCAAACTCCTTTGATCATGTTTTTGTCTGCTTTGTCCTGGAGCATCTCGTAAAGCCGATAATAGCACTACAGACGTTGAACGACTATCTGCGGCCTGGTGGAACAATCACGGTCATTGAAGGAGACCATGGTTCTGCCTATTTTCATCCTGACAGTGATGCCGCACACCAGGCGATTCATTGTCAGGTCGAATTGCAGCGCCGGGCCGGCGGAAATGCTATGATAGGGAGAGAACTTTATCCGCTTTTACTTGGCGCAGGCTACAATTCAATCCATGTATCTCCCAGGATGGTCTATGTTGATTCGAGCAAGCCTGGGCTGGTCGAAGGTTTCACGAAAAAAACATTTACAGCCATGATAGAGGGTGTTCGTGAATCGGCGATCAGGGCAGAAATAATTGAGCCGCATGTTTTCGACAAGGGAATAAAGGACTTATACCGAACGACAGAGCCGGATGGAGTGTTTTGCTACACCTTTTTCAAAGCTGTTGGAAAGAAATGAATGACCAGCTATGAACCGGATCAGCAGGAAACTCCCGAATAGTCTATACAGCAGCTTGACATTATAGAGGCAAACTATTACTTTATGTGTAATTCTATTCTAAATCAAAGCGCTATCATCGTTGGCTTCGTCATCATCTCCTCGACGTACTATTTATGTACGTCTACGTCGTTTCTTCCTTGCCGCCTTGATTTCATCTTTGATTTAGGATTAGAATAACATCGATCGAATAAAAAAAGGAGTTAATATGATCAGGGCTAAATTGTGGTTCAGATGCGCGGCAATGCACGATCCTGTTACCCCCATGGTTGCACAGCCGGCACTTGTCGGCTGGGAAGCAAAAAAAAGAAGGGTAGATCTTACGATTGAAAGAGCTTTTAACGGTGAGGAACTTGTCCGCCGGATGAAGGGATGGGTTACCACAGACCCGCAGCAGGTCATAGATGTGGTAAAAAAGTATGGAAAATTAAAGGTTCTGGATGACAGAGAACTGGTCGTCGTGTTGGAAAACGAAGAGGATGTAAAGAAGCTGAACGATGCCCTTCTCGATACCTTCGGGGGCGAGGTGGATGTGGAGCCGGTTAAAAAGGTATGATCTGCAAGCATCAGTGAAATATACTGCTGCTTGCAGCAGGTATTAGAGGGAAACCCTCTGTTCTAAAAAACGGCCGTAAAAAAATATTTTGGATTAACATAACGATTGATGAAATATTTTTCACGCATAAACCAAATGTCACGGGAACTGAAGCTCTTTATTCTGGCGTCGTTGGCCATGGGTATAGCATTCAGCATTGTTGACTCTACGTTTAATAATTTTCTTAATGAACGCTTTGCTCTAACCGGCTTTCAACGATCATTTCTTGAATTTCCGCGTGAATTGCCAGGCCTTCTTGTCGTTTTTGTGTCCGTTTCGCTCTGGTTTCTCTGCAGTCGTCGGCAAAGCGCAGTGGCAATGCTTTTGTGTGCCGCGGGTGCCTTTCTTATCGGTTTTGCTTCGCCTGTCTACATGATCATGGTGGCCTGGCTGTTCGTCTATAGTGCGGGTCTGCATCTTTTTATACCCCTGTCTTCGGCTATTGGTATGGAACTTGCCAGAGAAGGCAGGATAGGACAACGTCTGGGACAACTCAACGCGATCAGAAACTTCGCAGTTATCGCAGGAAGTCTTCTGGTGCTGCTGGGATTTAAGTTTCTGGGATTTACATTTCATCACACATTTGCGCTGTCTTGTTTTGCTTTTATAGTGGCAGCGGTGCTTATGTTTGTTATGAAGCCTGAGGAGACACATAAGCCCAAAGTGTATTTGAAGCTGTACAAGGAATATCGGTTGTACTATCTTCTCTCAGTGCTCTTCGGTTCGCGGAAACAGATATTTCTAACCTTCGGCCCCTGGGTTCTGGTGACAATTTATCATCAACCGACGCAGACAATCGCCACACTCGTCCTGCTTGGAGGTGGGATCGGCATTATTTTTCAGCCCTTTCTTGGTTGGGCTATCGACAAGCTCGGTGAGAAAATAGTACTCTTGTCAGAGTCAGTGCTGCTTGTATTTGTCTGTCTCGGCTATGGATTTTCAAAGTTTCTTTTGGCGGAAGGACCTGCCTTTATTGTTGCCTGTATATGCTTCCTTTTGGATCAGATGCTTATGTCAGTCAATATGGCCCGCTCAACGTATATGAAAAAGATCGCCCTTCACGATTCTCACGTTCAGGCGGCCCTGACGAGTTCTGTTAGCATTGATCATATCTTTTCTATTGCCGTTGGACTGCTGGGCGGCGTAATCTGGGACGTACTGGGATTTCAATATGTTTTTCTGTTAGGAGCATTGATTGCGATCTGCAATTTCTTTGCTGCCTGGTGGATCCGCATTCCAAATAAAAAACATGCCTAAGGTTGTTTATAGCTATTTCTGTACTTTTCGAGAGATAGCCCGACACCGAATGCTTATCCTAACAGGAAATATATTATACCAATTCGCCTTCAATCATATAACTTCGTTGCCTCCTCTTCGCGCTCCGCTATTTCTGGGGCTCACGTCGCCCCCTCCACAAGCAAAGCTCGCGGAGCCCCCCCTTCTCGCTCACTGTGTGAGCTAATGCCTGCGTCGCCTCGTTCTATGCATGAAACCTAATTGGTATTATTATACTTTCTTTCCGCAAAACATACCGGTACCCATAACAATGATAATATATGCCGTTACGATCCAAATTGGATGGATGATCTTATGGAACCCGCTGAAAAAACAAAGGATAACAATAATGGCGGTACCCAACAAAGATGCAAAGGCATATCCGCTGCCCACTTTCTTCCCGGACCAGCCTATAAAGACGATATAGACTATGGCGCTTAGAAAAACGGCAAGCCATGTTACTTCCCTGAGAATCTCTTTTACAAAAAACCCGAGAAGCAATGCCACAGCGCCTATGAGAAGTGTTGTGACCCTGGATACAAGAAGTAATGTCCGGTCGTTTTGTATATTGAAAACCGGGCCTATGTATCCTTTCACGGCCAGGGTAGTGGCACCCATCAGGAAGGGTGACCCGGAACTCATAAGGGGGGCCCACATACTTATGAGAAAAAAAACGGCAACGACGGGAGGCACTACAGTCAGCAAGGACGGCAAGGCAGCAAGAGAAGGGGTGTCGGGGAAGATATCGCGTGCGATAATGCCGCAGAGGGCCGCCATTACAACGACAGGGATTGCGATGAGGTTGCCTATGATAATCCCCATCCTGCCTTCAGCGGAACTTCTGGCTGACGATGCCGTGTTGATTACCGGCTGGGCAAGCACACCAAGGGTAAAGTTTATATAAGCCCAACTCAGGGCCTGACCGATCCCGAGGTCTCCGAAAGGGGTAAGGTAATGGGTATGCATCGCCATTCTTCCCAGGGCCTCGCTGTTTACAATAACATAAATGCCGCCCATAAAAATGCCGATAAAGATAGCACATATGTGGATGAGGTTGGTATAGGCGGTTGCAACAAATCCGCCCATTACATTGTAAAGAGTAAAAACAAAGGCAGTGAGGATCATTCCTTCAACAAAAGACACCTGTCCTTTTAGAATAACAGAAAGGATAGCGCCCCCTCCGACGATCTGCATGGTTACTACCCATATGGAGAAAATCAGTTGCAGGATTCCGGCGAGTTTTGCGGTCTTGCTGTCGTAGAGGTTTCCCACGACATCGAGAATAGAATAGGTCTTTCTGCCGCCAAGAATCTTGTCAAAAAGGAGTGCCGTGACGAACATAGCAATCCATATGCCGACCTGGAACCAGAGGGCGCTTATGCCATGTATAAAAGCGCCCTGAGCCATCCCTACAATAGACACGCCGCCAATCCACGTACCGGCGATCAGCACGGAAATAAAGGGCACCGAAAGACCCCGTGACGCCACAAGGTATGCCTCGGAGGATTTCGACTTTCGCGTCACATATATGCCGGTAAGCCAGAGCAGACAAACATACCCGAAAATGGAAAAAAGAAGAATGCCTTTCAAAAGCTACCTCCTTTTGTAAAAATCCTCCGGATTTTTTATGGTTTTTTTCCCAACCTTTTTTATTATACCACAAGGAGGATTGTGTACAACAAAGGTATGCGCTAAGGTTGAAATAATTTTGAGTCTCATATATTAGTAAAGAGATGCTTTTTGTATCATTATCACAACAATATGAGACACAAATCATCTTTCGACTATTTGGTGAGTCGCAAGCCGAAATGCCGGAAATATCCGAAGAATATTACCTCTCAAAGAGATTGAGCAGGACAGCAAGGATTATCAGTCCACTCTGGCAGTAAAAAGGAAAAACAAAACCCGGACAGACTACGAGATCCTAAAAAAAGACATGGGCTTTTAGAAAGAAAGATCCGCACCTGGATTTTAAATCAATTGATTCCTCGAAGCTCTGCTTCGGGGTGACCACATTCCCTCGCCCCTTGATGGAGAGGGCAGTGTGAGGGGGGATAATCATGTTCCCCATTCCTCTGATACCTCGCAGCTCTGCTACGGGGAGATTATTTTCGACAGGGAAAAAATCCGCCAATGACGTCATTCCGAAAAATTCATTCAAGCAATTTGCCGACACTGTGTCGGCAAATCTACAATCAGCCTCAAAAGCCAATATAAACAGTGTGTTACACGCTGTGCCACTGCAAACTCAACTTATAGATTTGGTAGAAAGAGCGCCTTGCCGACAAAAAACTAAGTTTTAAATATAAATCATGCAACTAATTGTAGATATTGGTGTTTTCATGGATTTCCGTAATGACGGAAACAGTTTCCGTCATTACCTCCGGCAGGTCTTCGGACATCGGATACAGCCTGCCTCTCTCTGCGTACTCCGCGGGCTCTGCGAGAGATATGTTTTTGACCTTTACATCCCGCCGTTCTAAAAACCTCTTCCAATGATATTCCTGATAATTCATAAATTCTTATCTTTTACTCTGTTTTAAAAAACACCGGAGGGCACCAGGGAGGGTTTGATACCAAGTCGCATTCAATCGCACATCTTTGATATCTCCTCCTTGCACTCCCCTATTTCCGGGACACCCGCAAGCGGGTAACCGGTCGCCCCCTCCGCCAGCAAATCTCGACCCACTGTGGTGGGTACCCCGGCCTCCCCCTCTCGCTCACTGAGTGAGCTAAGCAAATCCTTGTACGCCTGCGTAGGCTCATCGTCGCTGCCTCAATGTGCATTTGAATGCGACTTGGTATGAGCGTCTAAGTCTTGACTTTTTATAGATTTTTTGGGTAATATGTATAATCAAAAAATAAGGATGTTTAATAAGATATGTGCAGAATAGAAAATATATTTATTCCATTAAGTTGAGAAACTAATCGGGAGCCCGTGCGGCTTCCCTTTATGACCGTTACCGCAGTTTCTCCGCCTTAACCATATTATCACGCCTCTTGTGAATCCGGCGCAGATGCCTGCGGCCGGATTTTTTTATCTCACAGGAGGTTTACATGTCAAATTACACACAAATGTGGTCGAATCTGGGTCTTTATCTTAATGCCTATGACGCGCTCCTTTGGGAACATATTAATATCTCAAAAAGGCAGGGCTATAGATAAAAAACTGTTACAATTGAACTATTGTGAGGCTGGTAATGTCTAACAGTTCAACGCAAAAGGACTTGGCTGTGTGCAACAGTTATTCTGGCAAAAAACGTACTCGAATTGTACGACGAAATTACCATCATAGTGGATGAAATATCAATCCTGGAAAGCCTCAAGCTTTTGGGGATGCAACTCAGGTTGTTCAGGGGTGCATGTAACATTTTTGGTAGATGTTACCGGGGAATCCGGGGATGTCTACTGGATACGCTTGAGAAAAACAATGTTGGATCAGAATATTACTTCAGTTTTGAGAACAGATGGAATATATTAACAAAATGACTAATGAATTGAGGCATAACAGAGCCAAAAGGAGGAAATCATGTCGGAATTGGTTAATGCAAAGGGACTTGCATGTCCTGAACCGGTTATTCTTACAAAAAAGGCTTTGGATTCGCACAATGATGTGACTGTTATTGTAGACAATGAGACTGCAAGGGAAAACGTTAAGCGCCTTGCTGTAAGTTCAGGATGTGCCGTTGACATAACAGAGGAGACCGGCGGTATTTTCAGGATGCATATTAAAAAACAGGATAAAAAGACCGGAGGAGATGCAGCATCGACGTGCATGTGCTCTGAAGATGTACCGATGTCTGCGCAGGGACCTACCATATTTGTTATAGCATCAAGTATCATGGGACACGGAAACGACGAACTGGGTGCAGTTCTTATGAAGGCATTCATACACACTGCTGTTGATCTGGATCATAAGCCGGATATAATGATCTTTTATAATACCGGCGTGCAACTTACAGCTTCCTACTCTGATGTTATCGACGACCTGAAGGCACTCCAGGAAAAGGGCGTGAAGCTGCTTATATGTGGCACCTGCGCAAACTATTTTAATCTTACCGGCAGGATCGGCGCAGGGACTATATCAAATATGTATGATATTGCAGGAACTCTGTCAACAGCAGGAAGGATTGTCAAGCCGTGAAAGCTGATCAGCATTACTGCGTTGCATTATTTGACTCTGTAAGTCATGTTATGAAGGCAGAGAAGATACTCAAAGGAGCAGGCATACCCCACAAACTCATCCCGGTACCGCGGAGCATAAGCTCCGATTGTGGAGTCTGCCTGCGCTTCCTCCCGGAACAGAAGGAAGCAGTTATTGAAGCACTGGAATCTACCATCCACATAAGCGAGATGCATGAGCTTTTACTATAAGGCTATTTCATTATTTTCGTGTATTTACCAGGTGCTAATACGTTGAAAACCTAAGATAGTTATCCGGGGCTCGCTTCTGCTACGGAGCGCCAACCCGGCAGGCTGGTCGCTGTTTGTTATAAAACCCTTTTTTATTTTTAAATGGTACTGTAATATTGATATGATTTATCATAAAATAGAAAATCAGGTCTGCCCGTTATTCGCAGAGTACACACAGAAAAATCCCGGTTCTGTACGTTCTCGGAAGTATGGATTAGACCTTCCATAAAGGACTGTAATGAATTTTGGTATTCTTGTTTTTCCGGATGTTGAAGAGCTTGATTTTGTTGGTCCATGGGAAATCATTGGCATGTGGAGCAAATTCGCCGATGGACCTGAGCAGCGCTTCATTGTGGCCGAGTCGCTTGAGCCGGTCATCTGTGCGAAGGGTCTCTCTGTAAATCCTCATGTATCCTTCGAGCAGTGCCCTCAACTTGATTTCCTTCTTGTACCGGGCGGCCAGGGAGCTCGCCAGGAGGTGGACAATCCGGTACTTATTAACTTTATCACCGAACAGGCAAGGCTGTGCAAAGCTGTATTTTCTGTGTGCACCGGGACTTTCCTGCTGCACAAGGCCAGTTTGCTATATGGAAAAAAGGTCACTACCCATTGGAGCTCCCTTGGCCGTTTGAAGACCCTTGGGGATGTCATGGTAGTTGAAGAGCGTTTTGTACATGATGGAGATATTTGGACATCGGCGGGAGTGTCTGCCGGTATCGATCTCATGCTCACCTTTATTGCGGAGGTTGCCGGTGAGGAGGTTGCGGGGAAGGTCCAGTTTGCCGCCGAATATTACCCATCAATAAAGCGGTACGGTGCCTCACACAAAAGTCCCATGGCACCTCTTTACTTGAAGGAGAAAGATTAAGGCTTGGTGTACCCAATTACGCAAAACACCGGCCCCGGTTTGTCCCGGTTTACAATAAGCAGATCAGAGTTATCAAGAATGCCCCTTCCTATCTTGGCCCAGTAAGCTGTCTGCAAGGGCATCGAATTGCTCCTCAAACTCCATAGATTTTCTGTGATGTTCGCCGGTCAGCCTGTCAAGTTCATCAAAAAGATGTTCTATCTCTATCTTTGAGCTGTGGATAGAGATAGAAAGCGATGTGATTGTCTTTCCATCGCCCACATTAGACGCACGGATAAGAGATTGGTTGTCGTCTTCGATCCGGTTTTCAAGTTTTGTTATTGCTTTTTCAAGCGCTTCAATCTCTTGCTGAAGTGGCCCCAACGCTCTTGAGCGGCTTTCAATCAAACGGGCACGAACCCGCCGCATATCCTTTCTGCTGGCCCCTTTATTCTGAGATTCTAACATGTTTTCGTTGTTTACCTTTGTGATTGTTTTTTCGTCTTCCCAGCCTATCCTTTCGAGAAAATCGTCATACGAGCCCTCGAAGATACTTATTTTTCCATTATCAAAGATTATTAACTTGGTCGCAATTGCCCTGAGTATCATTTCGCTGTGAGTTACAAACAGGACAGCACCTGTGAATATGTCGATTGCCGCTACGAGAGAGTCTATTGATTCCGCATCAAGGTGGTTGTCCGGTTCATCCAGCAGAATCAGATTTGCAGGGCTTACAAGGAGTTTTCCTATCAGTACCCTGCTTTTTTCTCCGCCGGACAATACAGAGACTTTTTTTAACGCATTATCGCCATCAAACATCATTGATCCGCATATACCACGGGCGGAGCCGAGACTATGGGCTGGATGGGCATCAAGCACCTCTTCGAGAACTGTTTTATCCGGATCAAGCCTTGCAACATTAGTCTGTCCGAAATAGGCGAGCTTCAGATTCTGGTTGTATCTGATTTCGCCCTGCACGGGTTGAAGCTCGCCCGCAAGCAGGTTGAGAAGGGTTGTCTTACCCTTGCCGTTCTTGCCGATAATACCTATACGGTCACTCTTTTTAATGGCCGCCCTGAAGTTATGAATTAGGGGAGGAGTATCTTCTGAAAAAGAAAATGATACATTATGAGCCTCTATAAGCCATTTTCCAGGGAAGGGCGCTGAATTAAAACTGAAATCAAGCTCAGGAATCTCTGTTAGTTTTTCACGCTTTTCCTTTTTCTCAAGCATCCTTACCCTTGACTGGACGGCCTTTGCCCTCGATGCCTGAGCCCTGAACCGGTTAACAAAAAGCTCAACCTCCTTCATTTTTCTCTCATCATTTGCCCGGGTCTTTTCGTAAACCTCTTCATCCTGGAGTATCTGCTGATAAAGCTTTTCTGTTGAACCTGCAATCTTACGGATGTTCTGGCGGTGAATGCCCATCGTGTGAGTAGTAACGCTATTCATAAATGCACGGTCATGTGTAATAAGAATGAGTTCATCTTTCCATGTCTGCAGGAATTGTATGAGCCATCTAACCGACACAATGTCGAGGTAGTTTGTCGGTTCGTCAAGAAGAAGTAGGTTTGGCCCCGATGCCAATATCTTTGCAAGATTCAAGCGTACCTGGAAACCGCCTGATAAATGTTGTGGATTACGATGAAATTCGACCGGAGAAAAACCAAGTCCGGAGAGGATGGACTTTACCCTGTAGGCCTCATCCCTACCGTCTTCCGCAGTCTTCAAGTCCAGACAAGCTTCTTCCAGGACAGAACTTTTGGTAAAATTAATGTGTTGGGAGAGGTATTGGATCGTATATCCGTTGGGAATACGAATTTTACCTGAATCAGGTTCCTCCTCACCAAGTATAAGTCTGAAGAGCGTTGTCTTGCCCGAACCGTTTCTACCGGTGAAGCCGATTCGTTCACCAGGATTTACTGAAAAAGAGATGTTGTCGAAGAGAACCTGTCTGCCGTATGCCTTTGAAAGGTCTGTAACTATAAGCATTATAATAAAACCTGTCCACAATTCATGGTACACCGTTTACAGCGGGAACACTATTTATCGAGTTATCTTCAGGGAGATTTTGCATTACATCTTCGTATTCAGGTATTACTATGCCCCGCTTTACCATAATGTTGTAGATGATTTTTGCACGCCCTTCAACATAGCGGGATTCTCCGACAACACGCAGTTTCCTTGGATTCGGGAGCACAACGGCAAGCTTGGCGGCTTCTTCGGGGTTCAAGGCTGATGCGGGCTTACCATAATAATGTAGCGATGCCGCTTCAACTCCGAATATGCCTTCGCCCCATTCTGCAACATTAAGGTAAAGTTCGAGAATTCTCCGCTTAGAGAGAGTCCTTTCTATTCTCCATGTCAGAACCGCCTCTTTTAGCTTCCGCACTGGGTTCTTTGCCGGTGTAAGGTAGAGGTTTTTTGCAAGCTGCTGGCTAATGGTGCTTCCGCCGACCTTAAATGCCCCCTTCTCAATATTCTTTTCAAGCGCTTTCTGCATAGCCTCTACATCAAATCCATGGTGTGACCAGAATTTGTCATCTTCGGCAATAATTACTGCCTTGATAAGATAGGGAGAGACATTGGACAGGGAAACCCATTTCTTCTGAATCTTCAATTTTTTGCCTTTGTTTTCACATTCTTTTTCACGGTACTCCATAAATGATGTCTTCTTCGGGTTTCCCTTTTTCATATTTGATACATCAGGGAAAACCAGATAATAACCCGTAACGGAAAGTAAAGCAAAAATGACGATAAGCAGAACAACCCGTACTATCTTTGGAAAAATCTTATTTTGCCTTTTCATTGAAAACCGCTATTAGCATAAATGAATGTCAGGTAAAAAACAATCCCCCTTTGAAAAGATAATTCCGTGATGGTGAATATAACTGAAAACAATGTTTGTTGCCCTACGGTATATCCAACTGATAAACGGGCATGCGAGATGTTTAACCTGACGGTGATTTTATTTCACTAAATGAATAATCTAACCCCCAAAATTGTCTGTGACGTCGATTTTAAGGGTTGGATATAGTTTTATATGGACGATGCCATTTATTTGCAATAGCGATGAAATATGAAGGTGCAAAATTTCTTAAAAATGATTTTATTTTGATGGATTTAATCGATGAATTCCACAGAACTTATTCTGTGATTCCAGCTAAAATTAAAAAAAGCCGGAATAAAAAATGGAAAAGTTTTATGGCCCGGGATTGAAAGAATTACAAAAAAATAAATAGACAAAAATATATTAATTGCGAGAGAGGGGATTTGAACCCCTACGGTTTAACCCGCTGGATCCTAAGTCCAGTGCGTCTGCCAGTTCCGCCACTCTCGCGTGCTTGACTAGAATTTAACATCATTTAGTCTGTTTTATCAACATTGCCGTTCTTTTCTTTTGCATATTGTTTTAAAAAACTCAGATCATTTTCTGTGAAGCCTTGCCAGGCAAAGGGAAAGAGGGCATTATTCTGATATAAAGGGTTATCGGCTATTGGGTAACGGGCAAAGGATTTAAACTCGTCGAACATCGGTGTATGTGGTATGGGTGTATACTCTGCTATATGTGTTTTTACGCCCAAGCTTGATATGTAATCTATGCTTTTTTTAACATCCTCCCATTTCTGAAAAGGAAGCCCAGCAAGAATGTAGATACTGATCGTTTCAACGGGGAACCTTGCCTTAAGCAGGAAATTAAGAGCTTTTTCAAAGATCATAAGATCAGTTTTTCCGCCTGTTGATTTTTGAATAAGCGGATTTATAGTTTCAAGCCCTATCCTTACTTCCTTAAACCCTGCCTCAATTAGAAGAAATGCCAACTCTTCGTCTACCAGAGCTGCATTCATCGCATTAGGGTTGTATAAATTAATTGAAAAAGGGAAAGCAATAATACGCTTAAGCAATGGTTTTGTAAACGCATCCTTTTTAAATAGAAAGTTGTCATCATAAATCACAAACTTATTTACACCGCGATCATGCCAGAACAAAATTTCATTTGCCGTGCTTTCCGGTTTCCTCCGCACTATATTTGGATGCATATACGGTGTTGCACAGTATGTGCATTTGTATATACACCCATAGGACGTGAGCAAAGGAACAAATGGTATATGATCATATAAATCAAAGCATGGATAGGGGAGTGCGTCAAAGTCATAGTAGTCCGGCTTATAAGGAAGCACGGTAAGCAATTCTTTTTCTAAAAAACTGTAAAAGTTATCTATTTCGTTATTTTTGACGATAAAGTCAGCTTTTGTCATTTCTTTTAAAGCGTGTTCATAACATAGAGATGGGTATATACCACCCATCACGATTTTTGTATTAGGAAACGCATCCCTTGTCGCATCCATTACTTCCTTTGCACCAGGATACCAATATGTCATAATTGAAGTAATGAGGGTAATATCCGGCGGCTCAAGAAGGGAAAGCTCCTTTAATAAGACTTCTTTTGAAATACCATATCTTTTAAGCCTTTTTCTTATGTTCTTTAGTGATTGAGGTTTTTCAACTTGTTCCTTTAGAAAAGGTGCCCTCCCGTCTTCTTTCCTTTTATTTTCATCAACTTTGAGGCAATCAATAAGGTTTATTTCTATTCCATTTTTTCTCAGTATACTGCCAACATACAAAAGTCCGATCGGGGTTGACCAGTAGCTATATGCTGAAAAATCGTAAATATATGGATTGATGATAAGCGCCTTTAAATGTTTCACGTGAAACGCTTTAAGGTAAATATTTTAATTGTTATGAGTCCGAAAATAAATCCGCCTATATGAGCATACCATGCGACACCATCCCCTTGGGAGAAAAGAAGCTGAATAAAAAACCATATTGTAAGAAGCACAACAGCAGGAAGTTCAACGACCTTTATAAATATGAATATAAATATCAAAGTTTTTATACGTGCGTGAGGAAAAAGCAGCAAATATGCGCCGAGAATACCCGATAAAGCACCGCTCGCACCAATCATCGGGACAACCGAAAACGGATCATATAAAAGCTGAAAAAGAGCTGCAGCAATACCTGAGCAAATATAAAAGAAAATAAAACGTCCATGTCCCATGGAGTCTTCAATGTTGTTTCCAAAAATCCACAGATATAACATATTTCCGCCCAAGTGAATAAAACCGCCATGAAGGAACATAGATGTGAAAACAGTTAAGACATTGTAGGGAAGTAGTTCGTATTTATCCGTGAAAGCCATAATAAAATCGTAGGGAACCAGTCCATAATTCTTATACATGTCATTGCTTTCAACAAAAGTTAGTGAAAGCCTTTGCCAAACAAAAATTAATATATTTACAAAGATAATACTTGTTGTTATAATGGGTTTTATGCGTGTTGGAACATTATCCTTTAAGGGTATCATTAATGTATTTCTTACCACGTGTTGCAAACCAAGTCAAAAGCATCAGTATAAAAATATAGTGGAAAGGTTTAACATATGCCCGAACTAAGAAAAGACCCAATTACCAGTAGATGGGTTATCATATCGACAGAGAGAGGAAAACGACCTGTTTTCTTTACGGAAGAGACTCCGCCCCAAAAAGCCGGGATGTGCCCGTTATGTCCAGGCAATGAAAACATGACGCCCCCTGAAGTCTATGCAATAAGACCACATTTATCGCAACCTAATGGCCCGGACTGGATACTGCGGGTTGTTCCGAACAAATTTCCCGCATTAAGAATAGAAGGTGGGCTTAACAAAGAAGGGATTGGACTTTACGACAAGATGAATGGAGTGGGAGCGCACGAAGTTATTGTGGAGACCCCGTTACACGGGCAAACATTATCAAAAATGGACGCGCACGAAATACAAAGGGTTTTTGTAGCGTACAGGGAAAGAATGTTGGATCTTTCCAAAGACAAACGGTTCAAATATATAATGGTGTTTAAAAACCACGGTTCTGTTGCAGGAGCTTCTCTTGACCACTCACACTCACAGCTCATAGCACTCCCTATCGCTCCAAAAAAGGTCTCAGAGGAAATTGAGGGTGGACTGGCATACTTCAAATATAAAGACAGATGTATTTTTTGCGACATTATCGCCCAGGAAAAAGAGGACAATGTAAGAGTAGTTATGGAAAACGAAAAGTTTATAGCTCTCTCGCCATATGCTGCCCGATTTCCTTTTGAAGTATGGGTACTGCCGAAAGAGCATGAAGCTTATTTTGAACAGCACAAAAATGAGGATAACTATTTTGCAATTTCAGAGATCACCTCTTTTGTTTTAAAAAAATATGACAAAGCGCTTAACTCGCCACCATACAATTACATAATTCACACGGCGCCATCAGGCAGTGGTGATATGCCTTACTATCACTGGCACATGGAGATCATACCGAGACTGACGAAAATGGCAGGATTTGAGTGGGGAACTGGGTTTTATATTAATCCTACCCCACCGGAAGAGGCTACGGCATACCTTAAAGAAATAAATGTTTAAGGAGGTAACATGAATGTTTTGATAGTATCTCCTGAGGTTTTCCCGTTTATTAAAACAGGTGGTCTTGCTGATGTGACAGGCTCGCTGCCAAAGGCTCTCAAAAAATCAGGCGTTGATGTTAGAATAATCCTACCCAAACACAAAGGAATTGAAGAACAAGGGTTTCCAATTAAATATAAAAACTACAAATATTCATGCCCCATGTCCCAAGGATATATTGACGGGGAGATTGCTCTGACCGAGTATGATGGTGTTACTGCATACCTTGTGGAGAAAGATGAATATTATTATAGAGATTATCTATACAGTACACCGGATGGAGACTACCTTGATAACGCTGAAAGATTTATCTTTTTTTCTAAAAGCGTCCTTGAGGCAATAAAGGTAACAGGGTATGTGCCTGATATATTGCATTGTAACGATTGGGAAACTGCACTTACGCCAGTGTTTTTAAAGACATTATATAAGGATGAGCCTGCTTTAAAAAATATTGCAAGCCTGTTTACGATCCATAACCTTGGATACCAAGGGATTTTCTGGCAATATGATATGCATCTTTTGAATATAGGTTGGGAATATTTTGCGCCCGATTACCTTGAATTTTTCGGCAATATCAATTTTTTAAAGGGTGGTATAGTCTTTTCGGACATTATTAACACGGTAAGCAAAAAGTACAGCGAGGAGATACAGACTCCGGAATTTGGTTGTGGACTTGATGGTATATTACGGACAAGGAAATCAGACCTTTACGGTATAATAAACGGGATAGATTATGAAGATTGGAGTCCTGAAAAAGATCCCTTTATCCCCGCACATTATAACAATAAGGATACGAAAAAAAAGAAAATATGTAAAGCATCACTACAGGAAGCATTCGGGCTTCCATTGGCGGGAGATATCCCGCTAATTGTTACCATATCGAGACTTGCTGATCAGAAAGGTTTTGATCTCATAGCATCTTCCCTTGAAGAAATACTCTCATACGGGACGCAATATATAATTCTTGGAACAGGGGAAAGAAAATATCACGACCTTTTTACGGAATTATCTAAAAAATTTCCAAAATCGTTTTCGCTGAAAATAGCTTATGATAATAAGCTTGCCCACTTGATTGAAGCAGGAGCAGATATGTTTCTAATGCCGTCAAGATATGAACCATGTGGCTTAAACCAGTTATACAGCCTCAGATATGGTACCATTCCCATCGTAAGGGGCGTGGGTGGGCTTGAGGACACAATTATGGATTATACGAAAGAACCTAAACGTGGTACAGGGTTCAAGTTCTATGATTACACAGATAAAGCAATGCTCGATGCCATAAAAAGGGCGTTAAAAGTCTATAAAAATAAAGATACTTGGGCTTCTCTTATAAGAAGATGTATGGATGAGGATTTTTCGTGGCAAAGGTCTGCAAAGGAATATATGGGACTATATAAAAAAGCTATTGAGAAGCATGAATCCAGTTGATTTGCTTGGAAAAATTATTGAAATATCCCACTCGAACCTCGAAATAACATCGAGGACTAACGCAATCCTTAACATTTTAGCGAAGGAAATGTCTTTTGATGAAGTAGTTGTTTTTACGTACGACGAAGACAGAAGACTTACATGCAGATACATGAACCAAAAAAGTTTGTTGTTTAAGATACTTTGTATGTACAGGTGTCATATCGGCGAAGGTGTAATCGGTGGTATAGCTCAAAAAAGAACACCCCAATTTTTTTCAAAAAAAGACATTCCCTTGAGGTTTGGCTGTCTTTTTTATCCTGAACTTGATGGTTGCATTGAGAAATATAAGACATTTTCCTTTCTCCCTCTGACTGACGACAGTTACCTTTACGGTGTTCTTGTGGCATGCTCTTCGATAAGAGAATCCATGCATGATTCGGAAAAAATCCTTTTATCCATAATTTCAAGAGAAATTGGAGGGATTTTAAAAGCAAACGATTTGTTTATTTCTTCTAAAAAAAGGATCAGCGAACTTGTCACTCTTTCAGAGCTTGGAAAACTTCTAACGTCGAACATTGAACCGCATACACTTTTTAAGAACATCGGATTGATTGTAGCAAAAGCCCTGAATGCAGCATTTGTCACGATCAGGATGGAGCATGCTTTCCTGAAGTTTGATTTGCACAGGATCACCTATGGCGAAATAGATCCTGCAACAGAAAATTATGTCAATGGGCTTGAGAAAGAGGCAGTGCAGAAAAAAAGCGCTGTTACTCTTAAAAATAATATATTAGACCAGGACGATATGTCCCCCGCAGATCTTTCTATGTATTCCACACCTATTATATCAAAAAATAGAGTTATAGGGGTAATAACGATAGGTGGGACAAAGTCACAACAAAATTTTACCTTGGAACAAAGCGGGCAATATCTTGTTAATACCATAGTAAATTATATAACAAACGGTTTCGAGAATACCTTACTGAATTCGAAGTTAAGGGACGTAATTGAGGAATTAAATAATGCACAAAAAAGATTGATAGAACAGGAAAAATTCAGAAGTCTTGGCGAAATGACTGCAAATATTGCCCATGAAATAAAAAATCCACTTGTGATTATAGGTGGTTTTGCAAAAAGACTTGCAAAGAAGGTATATTTGGACCGGACAGAGAACAGATACGTGGATATTATCATAAAAGAAGTTTCAAGGCTTGAGGCTGTTCTTAACGAAATCCTTGATTATGTAAAAGAAACACATGCCCCAAGAGAAACTTGCAACATGAACGACTGTATTGATGAAATTCTTTACCTCTTTTCATCTGTTCCAACATGGGAAAAAATTGAAATAGAGAAAGAAACTGACAGCAACCTGCCAGTAATAATGTGTGATGTTCAACAGATTAAACAGGTGTTTATAAACATATTAGTGAATGCCTTCGAGGCAATGCATGGTGTCGGCAAAATAACCATACGAACAGAACAAACTGTGTTGGATAACAATCCCTGTCTGGTTGTTTCTATAGCAGATACTGGAGGTGGAATAAATCCTGCAGCTATAGATAATATATTTAATCCTTTTTTTACAACAAAAGAAAAAGGCACTGGCTTAGGTCTTGCCATATCAAACAGAATTATTATGAACCACTTTGGAAGAATTGAAGTAAAAAATATGGCAGGAAAAGGCGTCACGTTCTTTGTTTATCTCCCTTTAAAAGAAAATATAATAAAAGAGGAGCTTTTATGAATGCGATAAAAATTTTGGTTGTGGATGATGAAGACAATATAAGGTTTCTTTTTAAGGAAGAGCTTGAGGAAGAGGGGTACCAGATAGAAATGGCCTCGAACGGTTTTGAAGCAATTGAAAAGGCAAAAAGTTCAAAATTTGATTTAATTGTGATGGATATAAAAA
Organism: Pseudomonadota bacterium; assembly: GCA_026388275.1. Classification (NCBI taxonomy): domain Bacteria; kingdom Pseudomonadati; phylum Pseudomonadota; species Pseudomonadota bacterium. The sequence continues at coordinate 1,303 of JAPLKB010000016.1, read as the reverse complement.
TGCCCGGAATGGACGGGATACAAGCGTTAAATGAAATTAAGAATATGAACAAGGATCAAATTGTAATTCTATGTTCAGCCTACGGAGAATTTAAACAAGATTTTTCAAGCTGGGTTTCGGATGCATATGTGGTTAAATCTGCAGACTTGAGTGAAATGAAGCAAACAATAAAAAGGCTTCTGGGCATCAATTAATGGAATACTGGCAATAAATATCTTGATATTGAAATATATATAAAATAATATAATCACATTATCGGTTAAGGATGGGGGTGTAGCTCAGCGGGAGAGCATCTCGTTCGCAACGAGAGGGTCGTGGGTTCGATTCCCATCACCTCCACCAATCCTTTCAATAAGTTACGAATCTTATCCATCCTGAATAACCTCCTGATTGTGAAGTAAATGTGAAGTGGAGTTCACATTATTCTTAAAAACGCTGTCGAGAATATCAACGGTCTGGGTCATATGCTTAGGCGATAAATGAGCGTATCTTAAAGTCATTACAAACTTTTATGCCCAAGGAGTTTTAAACCGCAGTTAAATCCATCCTTGCTATTACAAGCTGACCTGCAAAGGTATGCCTGAGATCATGAAATTTAAAAAACCCCTCCTGTCATCTTGAGCACCTGCTGTTCGTTCTCGAATCTATGGTGATTACCTATAGGCCCAAGTATCTTTGCAGAGATATCGGGACCGAATCCGGGAATAGTTAAAAGATAGGTATACTCGGGGAATCTCTTGCATACACCCGCTATCTTACTGTCGGTGTCCTGAGTCATGACATCGGGTTGTCGCAATGCCTCGACAAGGAGTCCCCCCTTGAAAGACGCAGCCGGGGTTGCCTCACAGCCTATGGATGTTTTTGCCTTCGTATAGATATCCCATAAGCGTTTTTGCTGTGGGGACATCATTTAACAACTTAACAGGAGGCCTTGCTTTTTGGTAGACTGATAAAAAACTTTTTTCTCTGTTAGTCTTTGAGGCGTGGTTTGAATGCATGGGAATATATAATGGATTGAAAGCAAGTACGATCATGGGTTTTGAGAATTGTCAAAAGTAAAAATCTAAATAACGTAACGTATCCTTTCATAGTATTACAATAATTATCGTATTTAACCTACATACATTGTATTAAATATCCTACATAAATTAAAATTGACTTCAGAGATGGTACAATAAATTCAGACAGTGACATAAGTGGTTTTGCTGCTCTATAATACGACAAATAAAAAGGAGCAGTGAAATGACAAAAAGACCAAGAAGGAATCATGGAGCAGCATTTAAAGCAAAAGTGGCACTGGAAG